>JAGLOY010000001.1 GCA_023138735.1 Candidatus Aegiribacteria sp.
TCCCTTTTTAGTGAAGAATCAAATGGAATCTGGAATAACAGGCAGAATGCTGCGGGAAATCAATACATCATACATCTCCTGTGCAACAAGCATATTTCCTTCAGCTGTCAGATGAACTCCTGTGAAATCAGTATAGATCTGAAAATCGACATCGTCGAATATCGCTGTAAGACTTTTTACGTCTGATTCCCCGTTTGAGATAGTCTCAAACCAATCGTAGCTTTTAATTAGGATAGGTTTCCAGGCAGAATCGGCTCCAACGGCAAAGAATCTACTCTCACCCAGTGCAAAAGAAATTTCTTCCTCTGTAAGTGCTTTTGACCCGGTCCATACTGACGGTTGTATAAAGAACAACACATCGAATACATACTGTTCTGAAAGATGTTCAATAAAATCATAGTTCGCGAACATGATGCGAGCTACATTAAAAGAGAGACTATCAGTATCTGCCCCTAATGTCAGATAATTAACAACTTCAGACTGATTTCCATCATTCCCCCTCCCCGAGTTAGCGAGGGACAGGAGAGTGCTGAAATTAGACCGGTGAAACAGCTGCAGTAACGGGTGTGGAAAAGTAGATTCAAGCCCTAAATCCTCCAGTCTGGACTCAACTCTAGCTCTAACAAGAGGATAATTCTGATGAGTTCCCGGGATGCCGGATTCGTAAGCTGCGGCAACATCGTTCATCCCATCCAGAAAGAGAACCAGGTCCGGAACGTTATCACTTCGAAGCTGAAAACAAAGCTCTATCATCTCCTGAGTTGAAACATATCCTAGCTGCCCGAAGTTTCTTACTTCGACAGGACCACTCACTGAAGATTGCAGAAGCTCACATAGATAGGATGGTATAGTTGATGAGTCGGGAACCCCTGTACCCCAGACTGTCGATCCGCCAAACACGAAAACCTTGTACGCGTTTGAATCTGAGTTAGAGACTGGTGTGATTCTGAAACCATCAGGATCGATCTCATCCTCAAAGTACAGTGAAGTATCAGCTCTCCAGACGACATAGGGTTCGTACCTTCCCCAGCTCATTCTCTCCTCTGCGATTGGAGATTGAAGACCAGCTTCCATTTTAAGTTCGAGGATCTGGATGTGCTCAGGGTTCCAGAGTTTAACAATGAACAAACTGGCCAGATCCAGAAGTATTAGAACTACTGCAGTATTCAGCAACAGCAAGGCAAAACCCTTATAGAAAACGGGAAACCTGCGGCCTGCAATTCCTCCGAGGATAAGCACAATACCAATTAGAACAATAACAAGCTGATTCCAGCTGAATCCTTCGCTGATACTAAATCCGAGGAGGTTGGATACCAGCGCTATAACTACAAGAAGTGAGCCGCAAATGATAGATACATTCTTGAGAAAGGTAACTGTTCTTTTGGTTAGCTCAGCTTTTGCCATATCATTCCTTAAGTCATAATCTGACAGGATTGAATTAGTTATTCTACATTAATTATCTAATAATAATAAATACCTTATCCGTTGTCCCTTGTGGACATGAGGGTTCTCGTCCACCACAATCCAAGAAGCTTTCCGGTGAAGAGAAGTACAGATTGCGACGCGGCGTATACAGGATAGTCTACGAGATCCAGGATGAGAAACTGATTGTCTGTGTAGTAAGAGCCAGACACCGAAGGAACGTATAAAGGTAGGAATAGGTTTAAATCAGAGTTCCAGAACAGCACAACGTTGTTGCACCAGTTCAGAATATAGTTTTTTCATGGAATCGGACATGAAGCTTATCGTGATAAGATCGCGCCACTTTGGAACAGATATTTTGAATCTCTGCAAGCAATCGTCTACCACTTTTCCGGTAAGCTGGAGCCTGTCCCGCCCGAAGTAATCAATCCAGTCTTTTCGAGTCAGCTCGTGCTTTCTGCCTTTTAGCGGCAAAGCAAGCTCCTCAATCTCCTTTAGTGGTTTCCCCATTGCCTGCATCGCGATTGTCGTGTTCAGGTAGTCATACAATGGTGAGAGCTCAATCATGTCTTTACGTCGGATAAGGGTGAAATTCTTCAGATGCATGTCCTCATTTCCGATCAGGAAGCTGAAGAGAGACCTTCGGAATAGCTTCGCTCTCTCAACAGCGGGAAAAGTGCAGTGCTGCTCAATCAGTACAATGACCTTTTCCATGCTGGAGTTGTATTTTGTATCACGATCCTTACCGCTGAGTTGTGCAAAGTCCTCCGTAGCAAGCTTCGTGGCCTTACCGGCTCGATCAAATCGCTTAATAAAGTATGTGAGAGTATCATCCCTGGAATACACCAACCCGTTCAGCGGGACATTCAAACCCGTAATATCAGCCAGATGCATGCTAAGACTCTCATTTTCCGGTAATTCGGCGTAAGTGCTGTGTTGCGGTTTGAGAATATATCGACCGCCCTTGTCAGCCACTTCGAAAACGGATTTCTTTACGCTGAGTCTTGCGCTGAGTTTCGGTTGAACACCTTGAATGGATATCTTTCCCGCCCGAATCAGTGCTTCTCTTCGTTGTTCGGACGCCGTAAGAGGGAAATTATTGAGGTTCGACAGGTTCTTGTTCAGCAGGCGCAACCCTCGCTGTGAGTAAGCGCATTCTCCGCACTCCTCGTACGTGATGGGACAGCGATTCATTTGATTTCCTCAACGGTGACCGCTCCAACGAGTTCGTTTCCGACAGCCATGAGCTGGGCAAAGGAATCCTGCCGGTCTATCTTCTGCTGACGGAGAAGTCCTTCAAGCATCTCACCCTCTGGCAGGAGTCCATCGAAGAATGCAGGAAACCTTGAGAATTCATGTACTTTCTGCAGGTCAGGTATCGTGAGGGATATAGGAGGACCATCGTAATCATCATGATAAACGAATCTGTATTTTCTGTTGAACTCCCATTCCTCCAGAATACCAGCCCACTGATCGTGCATGAACACTTTTGCCTGTCTTTTCGGCTCGGACATGATAGAACTCCTGAAATCCTGATGTTCCGGAATGATACCGGATCATCATATTATCTTCGGCTAGATACGGTCCTTCATTGATCTGATGTCTGAGTTGCATACCATCTTTCGAATGCAGCGTTCAGTGGCCCTGAGAATTGGATACTGATATTCATTGCTGTAAGTACGGCGAAGAGGTTGTCTATCTGTACAGTAGCCTTGCCCTTCTCGATATCGTAGACCGTAGATTTGCCGACTCCAGCCAGGTCTGCCAGCTGAATCTGTGTCAAACCTGCCTTTTTGCGATGAAAACGCACGAGTTCGCCCAGTTTTCCCATAACCTGTGCAAGATTGCTCATTATTATCCTCTCAATATCACTGCCTTAGCAGTAAAATATTCCTTTTCATGTCAGAGTCAAGGGTTGCGAACGGATAATTCCTGAATTTTTACTGACAGAACAGTAAATACCATCTATCTGGATCTGAGGGCTTTGCTTCAGCTTCCCTACTCTTGGCCTGCCCAGTTTCGAAGGATCTCAGGGAACAGCTTCACCCTCAGGAGGTCATTCCTTGTGGGAACGAAGGGCTCAATATCCCTTTCCAGATCATCAATGCTTCGCTCGTCAAGGCGCTTCACTATCAACTCTTCGATGTTTTTTCTGGAGGATATATGTACCTTCTGCTCAATGTAATCCATATCCGGTTCTGTGAATCCGAACAGATAAGAGGCATCGTAAAGATCACGCCCCATGATTCTTCTGCGATTCAGTATGGCATACAGCTTCTGGGCTAGAATCAGTTCAGCGGAGGCTACAGGCACTGGAACTATCACATCCAGTCGGTTCAAGACCTTTACCTGCGGCACATAGTTATACCGCTGTGGTGAAGCGTCAAACTTCAGGGTGAGTACCTCATCTCTGTGACGTGTGAGTTCCCACTGCTGAAGCGCATCTGTGAACCTGAGTTTTGCAGAGAATGTGCTTCCCCTGCTAAAGGTTACACTGCAATCAACAGCTTCCAATTTGAATTCATTCACCGCTGTCAGGGCTATTCTCTGAAGATCATCATCGGAAATATCCTTTGAATCAAAGTCAATATCCTCGGAGAACCTCCTGCTTCCATAGAATACTCTCAACGCTGTTCCACCCATGAAAACAAGTCCGCCGCTTCCCTTCGCCCTGAAGATGAACTGAAGCGTTTTGTACTGCAGGTATTCTCTGAGCATTGCTCTCTTGAAGGTATCGGGGATACCGGGAAAAGCATCGCAGACGATCAAACGGTCAAGCATTTGCAATCACCTCAAGTAATTCTTTTACTTTCCCTGTCAGCCAGGGCTTGTTGAACCTATCTGCCAGTTCGAGGAATTCCATTGAATCCAAGGCGTTGAAGGCCTCTGTATCAAAACGTAGTTCAAGCATATCCGCAGCTGAGCTGATATCTCTCCTGAAGTATAGCATATCAACAACCGCCCTCTCGGGAGAAGCCATAAGAAATCTCTGCTTCCTTCCTATCTTCGCTTCGTACCCGAAAAAATACTCCGGCTGAATGCTCCTGTATATGAATGTACACAGAGGTGAATTGATGCGTCTTGTCTTTCTTGTGCAGACTGAAGTAACAGAAAGGACTGTCTCCGGAATAAGCCCGTAAAATGAAAGTGCAGATTCCAGAGAAACGAACGATGGTGTGTACAACCTGCCGGCAATTGCGAATAGATCGGTTTCCTCAGTGATCTCATCCGGGAGAACATAGTAGCCGGGAGCCACCATAATGATCTTTCCGCTGCGGCTCCACCTTGACAGGGTTTCCTGACGAAGACCAGGTATAATGTTTCTTATATCGGCAAGCGAAACAACCGGAAGCTTCTTCGCCAGTTCTGCAAATTCGTTGAGTCTCAAAAGTATATTTCCCTTCTATGACATTTATGTCATAATATAGAAATACTATTTCAAAATAGCAATGAAGAAGGGCACCCTCGAAGGGTGCCCTCTTCTCAGCAGTAGAATTCTGCTATTTAACTATAGTCATTCTTTGCGTTACGGTACCGCCGCCGACATTCACCCGTACGAAGTAAATACCGTTTCCAACGCCCTGGGGAACCATCCAGTTGTAGGCGTGGGTTCCAGCGGCCATCTCTTCCGAACTGATGATCGCGATCCTGCGGCCTGAGACATCGAAGACACCTACATCGACCCTTCCGGGGTTTTCGGTGTAAATCTCGAAGGAAACAAGATCATGTGCAGGGTTGGGGTTGATCGTGCTGATCAGGATTCCTGCAGGACCAACACCCTCCGGAGTATCTCCAAGGCCAACCAGGGAAAGAGCAGCCTGAACCGCAGCGAGAGCATCTATCCTGCCTGCGCCGTAAGTATTCTCCTTACCGGCGGCTCCGAGATCAAGTGCCGTTACTTCGATAATACTGTCGATCTGTGCGACTGTGAGGCCAGGATTGGCATCAAGGATAAGTGCTACAACTCCCGCTACAAGCGGCGTAGCCATGGATGTACCGTCCATTGTTGTGTATCCACCGCCCCACTGCGTGCTAAGAATATTTACTCCGGGACCGCAGATATCAGGATCGATAAGAGGCTGGGAATCACTGTAATCGTTCCAGGGAGCTACGCTGCCCCACCAGGTGACGGGTCCGCGGCTTGAAAAACCGGCGATATTGTCACCGCTGTCCGTTGCTCCGACTGTAACCACTGCACTCTGGCCGCCATGGTAAGTCTGATCGGGATGGAACCACGGAGGAGGACTGTCTCCGCTTGAGAGTATTGTACCGGAACCTGAACCGCTGTTCCCTGCAGCAACACTGTGGTACACACCAGCGGTAAGAAGGTTCTCTTCTGCAACTCTGAGTGTTGCGTCTCCGGTTCCGGGGGCTCCAAGTGACATGGTAAGAACTGCGGCGCCGTTATCAGTACCGAATTCCATGGCCTGTATCCAGGTGGCTTCGCCGCCACTGTAATAATTGATACGGAGAGCCATGCAGGTTGCGCCTGGGGCAACACCTGTTTCGGTACCCTCTGAGCCGTCACCGAGTACCGTTCCGGAACAGTGTGTTCCGTGACCGTAATCATCCATGGGATCGTCGTCATTATCGTAGAAATCCCATCCGTAATGATAACCAGCTGGAGTATCGTGCCACATGTTGTTGTGAAGGTCCATGTGGTTGTAATCGGTACCGGTATCAATGACACCGACAATGACACCGCTTCCATCGTAACCAAGAGCCCAGACGTCGTCCGCGTTTACCAGGGTAACGTTCCAGGTTATGGCCTTATCGAGTTCCTCCTGTGTAGCTTCCCGTACTTCGACGGGATAGATAAGCCCTGCTTCAGGGTTGGCTGCCGACTCAATAAGAGTAACATCACTGCGGAATGACATTTCTCTGATAACAGCTGGCGACGCTTCGCAGTAGACCGCATTAGCAAGCCAGAGCGATAAGATGCCCGAAACATTCTGCGTGGTGTAAAGCCCGAGTTCGCTTATGACCCCTGCCTGGGATACAAAAGCGATGTTCTTCAGAGCATCAACCACGAATTCCTGTCTCTCACTGCGGTTCATATCAAATGTTACAGCATCGACCCACTCCTTATCAAGGTCCCCCTGGACAAGCATGAAAACGGGAATGAGTTCAGTCCCGTTGGATGTCTGCATCAGATCCAGAAGATCCGGGTGGATTGTGCCGGAGAACGCGGCAGCTGCAGTGATAAGCAGTATAAGAAAATACTTCATTCTGCTTCCTTTCAGTTAAGAGTATACTTAGATAAATTGGATAATCAACGTAAAGAATAAGGATTTTTCTACCTTGATGCAATAGCATAGTAGAATAGCATCTACATTTCCGAGTTGTTTACTAGTAATTACTTCTTTTTCTGTTCCTTCTGTTTCCTTGCTAAACTGATCACGGTTCGCGCTGCAGCGTTTCTTATTTCCCGAGAATCATGCCGGAGAAGCTCTTCAAGATAGGTTTTTGAGAGTGAGTACTTACCTGTAGAAGCCCATCTGAGCATGGATACTATCCCTTTTCTCGTTAGTTTAAGCCTGTTCTTTGCCGTTCTGTCAACGATCCTCGCGAGATCGTAGCCTCGGGGGGTAACCTCTCTTGATTTCATGGTTTCAAGAAGCACTTCAAATTCGTTTGGATCATCGGTTCTTTCAATACTGTCGAGGAGCCATTTAGAAATTTCATCGGAGGCTCTGCAGGGCATCCTTCCAAGAAATCTCAGAACCTGTATTCGGTCGCCCCCCCTTCTCAGATCAAGGCCGGTAAATGCAGATTCAAGTTTCTCAATCGACTCTTCGGGCAGCCCGTGGGGGTCAAACCGGTACAGTTGTCTGATGATGTCGAAACAATCCCCGGATTCAACAGCATTCAGCATCTTTTCAACGCAGATCATCCCTCCGAGTGTAAGTAGGGTTTTCCAGATAACCTCCTTTTTTACCCCGGGGTTCTCGCTAAGAATATGCGCCACAGCATCTGCCAGGCTCGAATCCCCGAGGAACGCTGCGCCTTCCAGAGCAGCAGCAAGTTCCTGCCTGCGGTTAAGCCAGAACCTCCCTTCATCTGACCTTTCAAGCTCGAGTCTCAATATCCCGGCAGCCCCCTGCCAGCCACTTATACCAAGGCCGCGAAGGGCAGCCCTGCAGACCCATGTGCTTCTGTCCCCGGCGGCATCCTTCAGGTAATTACCGGCTTTTTCCCCCAGAACGAACGGGAGCGCCATTGTAGCGGCGGTTCTGACATGTACGTTACCGTCTTTCAGAGCAGCTTTCAAAGCTTCAACAGAATCCTGCTCGGCAACGTTTCCAAGTGCTCTGGCAGCGCTTTTACGAACTTTATAATCCTTTTCTCTGTTCAGAATCTCAATTAGACAGGTTGTCATTTTCGTATCCCCAAGGATACCTGCGGATTCTATCAATGCCTTTACCTGCAGAATATCAGGGTCCGAATTCCGAAGCCATTCCGTGAAATCATTGTATTCCGGTATCCCATCCCCTCCGCTTAAGAAACTGGCGACCGTATCCGGAAGAAGCTCACCCTTGAGCCTCTTCTTCTCCAGTCCGGCCCTGCAGGCAAGCTCCTCCACACTGCTGCATCCGGTTCCGTCAACCACCGACACCGTAAGGTCCATAATGGGATAGAACCTGAATTCCCCGGATCTGTCCAGCGCTTCGATACCACCTGCAACATGATCCCTGCCGCTGTAGAAACCGCCGGCTCTTCCGTTGAATATTCTGGCAACACGCTTAACGGATTCTTTAAAATCACCGCCGCAGCCAATCGCAACGAAATCGTCACCTCCCACATGTCCAACGAAATAAGCAGACAGGTTGAACGTCAGTATTGCAGCCAGGGAACGGAGTACGGCATCCCCTCTGCTGAAACCGTAGTAATCGTTGAATGGTTTGAATCCAGAAATATCAAAATATGCTGCAAGACCATGATTTTCAAGTACATGAGATCTGAGCCTGGATTCGATTGCCATATTTCCCGGAAGGCCGGAGAGTGGATTTCTGGTTCTTGCGATTTCAAGGAGCCTTGAAATGCCATGAAGAGTAGCCTGAATTGTTTTCCCCGGAGTTCCTGCGGGTATGAAACCGGCAGCTCCCGCATTCAGCCACCGCTCCATGTTATCCTCAGTGCCGTATACCAGCCAGGGGATCTCGGGACCTAAGCAGTTTCTGATGGTTTCCACAATTCGTTCAGTATCCTGTTTCCCGGAAACCAGAATGGCGGAGCAGTTCCCGCGGTCGCAGTTTTTGATATCATCTGAACCCGGAAATGGGGAACTACCATCCCCTATCCAAACGAATCTACCTGATGACTGCTCTCCCATCCTGCCACACAATCTGTTTATCAGAAGGGACTTTCACTGCAGATGCTGTTCCCGTCTTACCCAATAAAGAATCTATAATATCATCCAGAATGGCAATACCCGCCGGCTGACCGGTTCTTCCGAGAACGATCCCTGCGGGAGCGGCTGATTTCCGAAGCATCGTGGTAACACTTATAAGGTCGTCCCCTTCTTCAAAATAGGGAATCCCTTCAATTCCATTTCCATCAAGTAAACTGCCGGATTTAAGTAATGAATTGCCATCCGTGTATCCCCTCAGGGTTTCACTGTCCCTTTCGCATACCAGCACGAAGGGGTAACCGGTATCGATAAGTTTTTCAAATACCGAGTTTCTTGTCTCCCCTATTCGTGTATGGGGTATTTCCTTCAGCTTTCTCATTACATTCCCTATCCGGATATCGTTCATCCTGAGGATCCTCTCCGCAATGGGTCCGGTGTCTGATGAGGAATCTGCAAGAAGTCCGAGTATTTCGCTCTTACTTTCAAATACACGGGAATCAACCCTTCTTCCGACTATCAGTGAGGAGAGAAAATCAGCGATGAGGATAACCGGGAAAAGCACTGTTCGCAGGAGTAGAAGTGGAAGGGAGAGACTGGAAACCACTGCTTCCCTTGAAACGAGCATCAGATGCTTGGGAATCATCTCAGCGAAAATGAGCATGAAAAAGGAGAGGAATACGATCAGAACCGGTTCAAGCCACGGCAATTCAGTGCCTTCAGCGAATCTTGAAGTAATAATCGACGCCAGAACAATACCGATATTCGTTCCAACCAGTGTTGTAGTGAGATACCTTCTGGGGTGTTCTATGAAACTGAGAGAAAGCCGAGCCCATTTTCTGCCCTCCCGGAGGCGGCTTAGTGCTCTTATTCTGCTGGCTGACGAGAAAGCTGTTTCTGCACCGCTTGAAAAGGTTGCAAGAATGACTGCAAGGATAAACAGCAGCGACATCATCTCATCGGCTCCTCGTCTGTGATTAGCCTGATTTCAAGACGATCTATCCTTGGTCCTTCTTTTGAAGTAATCCTGAAAATGTACCCCGAGATCTCTATTTTCTCACGTTCCTCGGGTATCCTTCCGGTAACTTCCTGAATCAGTCCGCCGCATGTCTCGGCGTACCTGGCTTCGAATTTCTTTCCCGAGAGTTCAGAAAGAGTTGATAGTTTCAGCGCGGCAGGCACCAGAAGCCACTCGTCCCTGACGCTTACACCAGGTGGGAGGGTTCCAGGCGGAGCGGCTGAACTGAAAAGGAAATAATCAAGGATGTCATGCACCGTTACTATACCTGTCCAGTCACCGTACTCATCGAATACAGCGCCGGCATCTTCATCCGAGCTGCGCAGACCCTTAAGCACTGTTTCAAGATGGGCATTTTCCGGGAAGGAAGGCAGATCATGCAGGGTAAGCGGTTCTCCGTCCCCCGTGACGAAATACTCCCTCGAGTCCACATAGCCAATCACATTCTCCATAGGGCCATCCAATACCGGGAATCTCGTAAACCCTTTGCTTCGCATAACTTCGCTGAAGCGTTCCTCATCCCACCCCATCCTCAGTACGGCTACTTCCGATCTTGGCTTCATGACATCGGTACACTGAGATTCATTGAGTGTCAGAAGGTTAAGCGTTGCTCCTCCCTCGGAGCCCAGCAGACCTTCTGACTGCCCGAGTTCAACGAGGGCAATTATTTCCTCGCGGGATAACCTGCTGCCCGGGCTGTTGATCCCTATTTTTCCGGATATGAACTTCGAGAACTTCGAAAGAGTTGAAGCAATAGGAGTACACAGCTTCATGAACACCAGAAGAGTGGAAGAACTTCTTGATGCCCATTGTTCCGCGCGGGCGACCGCCAGTGTCTTGGGTGATATCTCACCGAAGACCAGGAGAAGAAATGTCATGGAACCTACCGCCAGAGCGAGACTGAGACTGCTGTTGTCCGGAAACATTCCCGCGGCAATGGATGCAGCAATAGCGGAAGCAGTGATATTGACAACCGTATTCCCGAACAGGATCACGGACAGCAGTTTCTCGGGGCTGGAAAGAAGGAAAAGAACCCTTCTTCCAGCTTCCGTTCTTCGCAACCTTCTTTTCTGAAGCCGGTCAAGACTGAAACAGGCTGTCTCCGAACCGCTGAAGAATGCGGAAAGCAGAAGAAGAAGTACCAGGGCTACGTATTTCAGCAGTTACACCTCCCCAGGAGCCTGTCCGACAATGAGACATTGGCATAAAATCCACACAGCTGGCTATAATACTCGCATATTTTCGTCAAATACATCCAGTATTCTCCTCAAATCTCCGAGCATTCTATCTCAACTGTGAGAATATTCTGCTCAATGTACATTATCAGACACACTCCTATTCAATTTCAATATCCAGCATATCCATGCTAAAATCTTCTGTGAAGGTTTTGATGAAGTATCCCTTGCTGGAGTATACCGGCTGAATAACCATCTCAAGACTGTAATCACCTCCGGGGACCTGAATACCTCTTGCTGTCATTCCCTCCCACTCCGCGTGGAAAGAACCTGCAGGATGCCTGCCTTCCGCGAGGCGGAATACCGATTCTCCTTCCGAGTTATAGATCATCGCATCAACAAGCGCGTATTCCGTCAGTCTGCCGTCTATCTGAAGACCCCGCCCGGTAGGTTCGATGGAAACGTCAATGAAGTCGGCACCCATCCAGAAGTACCTTGCGCCTTCCTCCTCACCTATGAATACCTGCCCGAAGCGTTTCCATATGGCCAAACCTGTAGGAGAGTAGAATTCCCGGTCTCCGCTGCCTTCAGAACCGAAACTGCAGATATACTCCATACTGTCAGTAAATTTATGCACGCAGCAGGAAATACTGTCCGTTACCCAGACATTGCCCCAGAAATCGATGGAGGGGTAGTTGAAGAAGGACCCGCCGCAGTCTTCAAGGAAAGCTTGGGCAACGATCTCGCCTTCTGCCAGCTTCACTATAGAGGAGGCATCTTCAGTAATCACAACTATGAACTCCTCCTCACTGTGAAACCACCTCTCGTCACTGACAGCATCCACTCCCGTTGGAGAATCTATCTCTACTATCTCCGGCAGCGTATCCGCAACTGAACTGTAGATGTAAAGTCTGTCCCCGGCTCGATCCGTCACGTAGATAGTGCCGGTCCCATCCAGAGCTACATCCCATGGTTCCTGGAAATCTCCGTGGAGTACTCCCTGCGAAACCAGTCTGGACCCGCTCCTCTTTAGAATAACAACCCTTCTGTTACCGGTATCGGCGACGAGAACAAAGCCCTCCGGATCGGCTGCAATACCGTGAGGATTCATAAGCTCATCGGGACCTGATCCGTTCCCTCCGTAAAGACCCAGAGTGTACATATTAGCATTGTAGATAATATTGCCGGTGCCTGAATTCACCCCGTATACAGCAAGTTCATCATCGTCACCGGAACCTGTGTCGTCCCAGTCATCAAGCTTGACGCATGCAAGTCCCTGGGTGTTATCGAACCTTACCAGCCCTCCCAGAAGCATCGAAAGCTGTTCCGTTCCCGCTCTGTAGATCCCCATACAGTGCCCGAAAGGCGGATAGACCAGAGTAGTAGAGACCGGAGGATCAACAAAGTAACCTGTAACGATCATCAGTAAAGCAAGTACCATATATTCATCGCCTTTCGTATATCCAGGCTGATCTTAGAACCTTCTTAACGTACATTCTGGTTTCCCTGTAGGTTATCTGCTCAATATACAATTCAGGATCGGAAGGATTCCAACCATGCATGTCTACCCATCTTGCAGCATTACCGGGACCTGCATTGTAAGCCGCCAGGAACAGGGGGGTCTCGCCGTTGAAATTGCCGTACTGCCTGTTTATATACAGCGCACCATACGGAACAGATACAAATGGATCAAAAAAATCGTCAGTTTCAAGAAAGGGCAGCCCATACCATCTGGCAACATCGTATGCAGTACCTGGCATCAGCTGCACCACCCCCATGGCTCCCGCCCTGGAAACCACCAGGCGATCAAAATAACTCTCCTCCCTCATTATTCCCTGCAGTACGTCCGTATCGAGTGCGAGGGAATCGGTTGCCTCCGATGACAGATCTCTGAAAGGCGAGGGAAAATAGAAACACAGAAGGGAATCCGGAAGCATTTCATCTGAAGATTCTCTTAAATCAGTATCAAGAGCGCGGAGCAATCTCAGAACGCACCCGTGACGCCCCATCAGGGAGAGCGCGGCCGCCCGGGCTGCGGGGGAACCGATGGAGCCCTCGGAGAGCATTTCCACCGCTGCAGCACCGAAACCTGAAGCGGTCATTTCAACAGCAAGTGAACAGACAGCATTGTCCATCAGGTTAATTTCCTGCACAGGGAACCCATTACCGTTCCGGATACCAAGCCTTCCGGCTGCCAGTAATCCATAAAACTCCCAGGGATGATCGAGGGCAACTGTGAGAAGAAGGGAATCCCGGAGATTGTCTCTTCCGAGCTCCCCCGCAAGTCTGGCCCTCCAGAAGAGCATCTCATCTCTCCAGTAACCTGCCGGCCACCTTTCGCACGAATGGGACCAGATGGAATCCGCCTGGATGAACCTGCCTGACATGTAAAGGGAAAATCCGCCACGCCAGTGAGCCCTCTCGTCACCTCCCCATGACCCAGAGGTTCGGAGTGAGGTCAGATACGCATCGGCAGCACTGTTCCATTCCTGTTCGCAATCAAAGTACTTGCCCGCATTGTAGGCGGCTTCCCGTGCAAATGGATGCCGGGAAAATTCAGCCGCGAATGCAAGATAGGCAGGGTAGAAAGCACTTCCGGGGCTTCCCGATCCTCTCAGTGCATGCGCCCTGAAAAGAGCTGCCCTTGCCCTGATCGAATCCGGATCCCCGGGACTTACACTGCCGGTGAGCTGAAGCAGCTCATTGTACTTCTCCTGCTGCAGAAGTACAGCCATCAAAGAGCCCGTTCTGTGCCATGAATCTCCTCTTCCTGAATAATCGAGGATAAGATCAACATCGCCCCGTTCAGCGAGACAGTCAACAATATCCCAGCGGGGGCTGTATTCCTCAGGATAACGCTGAAGTATCTCTTCTACCGCTATTGAACATGCTGATGTTCCGACACTCATGATACCATCCCAGTACTCGAAGGTGCCCGAATCGGTCATAGCCTGTATTTCGTGAAACAGAGACTCACTTCGGGGTGTCTGTGAGATCTCATTCAGGATTTCAACGATCCAGAACCCAGCCGAATCGGCAGATGCCTTCAGTTCTCTTAACAGAACATCCCTTACAGATGGAAAAAGTGTTTCGTACCCGACCAGAATAATCAGCATGTCAGGAGAAAGACTTTCGGGCACGGCAATATGCGCCAATGCAAAAACATCTCCGGGAGTATGATCAGCGGGCAACTCGACCAGGCATTGAAGAGAATCGATCTCCCATGACAACCACGCGTACAGTGTTGACTGCCCGGGAGATAGATATAGAAGAGCTCTCTCGGGATTACCGGCAAGATCCAGAGCTGAAACTTTCCATCCGGTAAGTGGGCCAAAATTCTCCAGTTCGAGGCTGTCAAGGAGTGTTACGAACTCATCCTCCATCGCTCTGCCATGGTACAACCCCAGTATTCTGAACAGGATCTCATCCTGAAGTGTCGAATCCGTACTGAGCAGGCTCAGCAGGGAATCCAGCACAGGCTGAAATTCCCCCGCAAGATAGAGAGAATCAATTTGCGAAAATACATCCGCCCCGATTGCAGCCACCGGTTCAGAAGAGGGAATACTCTCTTCATGAATGCGATTGCATGAAAACATGATCATGAACAGAGCTGTAATAAGCAGAAGATTTCTCAATTGAACAGCTCCGAATAGATCCACGTATTCGCCATCACATGCTTCACATAGCCCCTTGTCTCCGTGAGCGGTATCTGTTCAATGAATAATTCAGGGTCATCTTCCTCAAGGGGAAATGCCTCCATCCATTTTGCGGCGTTTCCGGGGCCGGCATTGTAAGCGGCCAGCGCGAGAACCGATGAGCCGTTGAATGCAGAGAACTGCCTCGCAAGATATAGAGAACCGTACTGTATGGATTTTTCCGGAACAAAAAAGTCGGATCCGGACAGTACCGGCAGACCGTACCACCTCGCAATATCGCCTGCAGTGCCAGGCATCAGCTGGATCAGTCCTGATGCGCCTACCCATGACCTGGCCCACCTGCTGAAATAACTCTCCTGGCGCATAAGGCCTGTCACTATGGCCTGCGGGATATCCAATCCTGCAACGGTGCTTTGGGTCAGCTCTCTGTAGGGCGCCGGGAAGTAAAAGCTAAGCAGGTTTTCAGGAAGAATGCCTATGTTCCCGCTTCTCAGCTGGAAATCCAGTGCGCGAAGCAGAGTTAGTGTACTGTGATGGCAGCCCATGAGAGAAAGCGCCGCGGAACTGGTTTCCGGACCGCTCAGTTCAGTATCTGACAGCATGGAAGAGGCCATCGAGCCGTATCCACGGGACATCATATCAAGCGCTTCAGCAGTAACTGCGTTTCCGAGCAGGTTGATTTCCGGTGCTTCTATTCTGAGATAGTCTGACCCGGTTCTTTCCGCAGCAAGCAGGCCGTAGAATTCCCACGGGTGCCTTCCTGCAGTTTCAAGAAGCAGCTCGCTCTCCCTCCCCGCATCACCAATTCTGTTTGCGTACCTGGCCTTCCAGAACAACATCTCATCGCACCAGGCGGAGAACGGGTATTTCTCTATTCCCGCGGTCCAGATGGAATCACCTGTACTGCCTCTTCCGCACATATAATGACAGAATCCCCCTCTCCAGTGGGCTCTGGCTGCGCCGAAATCCCCGGAGGAGAGTGCCGCCATATAGGCATCGGCTGCGGCGGGCCAGTTCCGCTCTGAATCGAAGTACCTTGCTGCAAGATAGGCAGCTTCAGATGCCTTGTCATCCCATGGGTACGCATGAGCATATGCAAGGTAACTTCCATAGAATTCGTCGGGAGGCCGCTGGAGAGCTCTTAAAGCTCTGGCTCGAAAGAGGGCAGCCCTTGCACATAGAGAATCAGGCATATCCGGCGGTATGGAATCGCATAGCGCAAGAAGCTGCCCGTGCTGGGCGGTCTCCCTCAGGATTGCCATTGATACACCGGTTGCGAAGGAGATATCATGAGAAGCTGCAGCAATACTATCCGCAAGGGAGATACGGCCGCCCCCTGCAAGTATATCCGCTATCAGCCAGGATCTTCCCCATTTATCCGGATCGATTCTCAGAAGCATTAAGGCAGCAGTGAGTGACACTTCATCACCGAGGTCAAGGCGCGACTCCCAGGTTTCAGCGGAACCCCGAACCAGATGCATATCCCTTGCGGCAGAAAGTCTGTCGAGTCTGCCGCTCTCATGCACCAGGGAGAGATCAACGGCAATTCCGTCCCACCAGGGACCTTCGGTTTCAAGAGAGATTTCAAGCTCATCTATGACCTCATCCCCGAGGAATCCTAAAAGGGCAGCATCCAGAACGGTCTGCTCCATCTGTCCTTTGCTCATCCTGCCATCCGTACAGATCAGAGCTCTGACAGCCCGTTCTGCAAGACAGTCAGGCGCCGGAAGAATACCTGATGCGGGTACTTCTCCCGATTCTCTCTGGAGCCATAACCGCAGCAGAATATCATCTGGCGGCACCAGTGCCAGGGCTTCATCGGACCTTCTGGAGAGGTCGAGAAGGGATACTTTCCACCCGTAGAGGTTCTCGCCGGATTCCTGCCCGATACTGTCAAGCAGCTCGATACAATCGTCTTCCCTGCCCACTGCATGATAAAGACCTGCGAGCCTGTACAGAATGACATTCTGAGGAATATCATCTTCCCTGAGAAGCTCAAGGAGTTCCGAAACAGCCCGTTCATTCATCCCTGAAAGGATGAACGAATCCGCACGCTGGAGAGATGCGGACATTAATGGCAGCGATACAGTCAGGAGTAATAGAAGAAGTCTGAACATTTATTTATCCATCCTGCTAGTGTCTGAAGTGCCTGGTTCCTGTGAATACCATGGTCATGCCATGCTTGTTCACAGCATCGATAACTTCCTCATCCCGTATGGATCCTCCCGGCTGCACTATGGCGGCAATTCCCTCTTCGGCAGCTTTGTCAGGACCGTCTCTGAACGGAAAAAAACCATCGGAAGCGAGTACCGCTCCTGCAAGGGAATGCCCCTCCCTTTTAGCCTTTCTGACGGCAAGGTCAAGGCTTTCAATCCTGCTCATCTGGCCTGCCCCCACTCCAAGGGTACCCATGCTGTCACCTATTACAATTGCGTTGCTTTTAACTGACCGGCATACCCTCCAGAGAATATCCATTGCATCCAGTTCCTGCTTCGAAGGCTGGCGCAACGAGACTACATTCACCTCTTCGAGACCACTGACAGGATCGGTGTCCTGATATAGAAATCCTCCGTTGATGCTTCTGACCTGTCTTCCATTTTCCGTGCCGTCCGGCAGTCTCAGGATTCTCAGCTTCTTCCTTTTCTGAAGCCGCAGCAGAGCATCGGAATCGAATGAAGGGGCCATTACTATTTCCAGGAACATTCCTTTAAGCCCGGCGACAAGTTCCATATCAACATTGCAGTTCATGGCGAGTATCCCGCCGTATGGCGAAACACTGTCAGCCCTGAAAGCATTATCGAAAGCTGCCTTGGGTGTGTTTCCCCTTCCGGCACCACAGGGATTACCATGTTTCATAAGGACAGCAGAAGGGGAACCTTCCGGCATCTCCAGAGCAAGATCCCATGCGGCTGTTGCATCCAGATAATTGTTGTAGCTCAAGTTTTTCCCGCCCAGTATCTCCGCACTTCCAAAGCCTCGTCTGGGCCATGTGAAGTGCACTACAGCCGATTGATGAGGGTTCTCGCCGTATCGAAGCTCGGGAACAAATCCTCTTTCCATGCTGAGCGAGATGTCAAGATCGTAACGAGATGTAATATCGAATGTTCTTGATGCGATCATTCTTCTGAATTCTTCATCATCCGCACCTTTGGAAATCACCTCAAGCACTTCGGGAAAGACATCGCATCCAACAGCTGATATGACGTGGCGCCAGTTCTTTGCGGCGGCACGGGCCATTGTGGGGCCGCCTATATCAATGAATTCGACCAGTTCGGGATCATCCGCTTCCATTCCAACCGTTTTTTCGAAAGGATAGAAATCGACAGCCACCAGATCAAATACCGGTTTGCCTTCCCTGATTCTGTCTGCTCTGTCTTCTCCAGCTGCAAGGATAGAAGCATGAAGTTCGGGATGAAGGGTTTTCACCCTCCCGCCAAGCAGTGAGCTTATGCCGGTTATTTCCTCGGTCGGGATCACATCGATTCCGGTTTTCTCAATATGTTCCGCAGTTCCTCCGGATGCGTATATCTTCCATCCCAGGCCGGAAAGCCCGGTGGCCAGCTTATCCAGATTTTTCTTGTTCCATGCACTGATCAGCGCGGTTTTATCAGCCATTATCCTCCATCCATTTCCTGGCGTTGAAATATACTATCGGATTACGTTTATGTTCCGTGGACTTAACCATCTTTTGTATACTTGCTGCTGCTGACTCGGAGATGTTCCCGCCATCGAAATATGCCCTGATATCCAGGTAGGATACTCCCATTTCCTGCTCATCACTCTGCCCCTGCCAGAGACCGGCGGACGGTACCCGGTCGATAACCCACCGGGGAAGCCCCAGGACGACGGCAAGTTCTCTTACCTCATCTTTGTACAATCCGGCAATTGGAAGAAGATCGGCAGCTCCATCCCCCCACTTCGTCCAGTAACCGACAAGTATCTCCGAGTAATTACTTGTTCCCAGAACAAGCCTTCCAGTAGAATGAGCGTACAGCATAGCCATTCTCAAGCGTGATTTGATGTTCGCAATATTCAATACGGATGTATCATCAAGATCGCCGGTAAAGGCCTGGAGAACGGGGGTGAGATCGATTGTCCTGTGTCTTACTCCAAGATGCTCTGCTATCTTAATACCGTCATCAGTATCCGATTGCATGCTCGCGCAGGGCATTATCAATCCAAGTACATCCTCAGTTCCGAGGGCTCCGGCACACAGAGCGGCTGAGACCGCGGAGTCCAGTCCACCGCTCAGACCGACAACCACACCGCTCACGGATGCTTCCGAAACTGTCTTGTTTATCCATTCCTCAATCGAATCTGCCAGCCCCCTGTAATCAATTGTCCGATTCATTATTTATTCCCTGACAGGTTTCAGTGATAGTTTTCTTGCCATCGGGTCAACTGCGAGAACCTCGACTTTCAGGAATGTACCCTCATGATAGGGTCCGCCGGACTCGGTGAAGGGAATTCCAGCTCGCAGAATTTCAGATCTATGCGCCAGCCCTTCGACCGGTACACCTTCAAGTCTTACGAAAACACCGAAGTCCTTTACACCGGTAACCACTCCATTGAAGACAACTCCGATATTCCTTGAAAGAAAAAGCATTGCCATGAGTTCGTCAGCTTCCCTCTCCGCACTCTCAGCATTGTCCTCAGCTGCATTGGATGTCTCGGCAACTACAGCAGGACCGAAATCCAGGAGAGGGATATCACCCTTCTCCTGCATAGCCAGTACCTGGTGAACAATAAGGTCAGGGTAGCGGCGGATAGGGCTTGTGAAATGAAGGTAACTCCGCAGTGCCAGTCCGAAGTGCCCCGTGTTCGACGGCAGGTAGACAGCTTTCTGCATCGACCTGAGGATATATTCAACCGCGAGATCATACAGGGGTGAATCCCTGAGACTGTCCAGGATCTTTTTCAGAACGGAAGGATTGTGCACTTTGCCCCCGGGAAGGGAGATATCAAGCATTTCAAGCTGCCGCACAAGACGCTCCTCGGATATTTCTACAGGCTCGTCATGTACTCTGAAGAGAACGGGCAGGTCCGACCACATGCAGTGATCGGCAACGGCTCTGTTGGCTTCCACCATGAAATTCTCGATCAATCTGTGTGCCCTGTCCGAAGGAACGGGTTTGAAACCCTCCGGCCAGCCGTCCTCACCGAAAACAACCCGGTATTCGCTGCTCCCGAGGTCAAGAGCACCCCTGTTTTCCCGGAGGGTATCAAGGTCCGCGGAAAGAACCCCCATAGATTCAAACAACTGCCGGAGGTTTTCTTCGGTTCCGTTACCCTCCAGATAATCAAGAGCTTCTTCGTAGGTCATCCTTCTGTCCGAACGGATAACGGATGGAACTATGGAAAAATCCTGGCGCTCACCTGATCTGTCGAACTTCATCACAACGGTTCTCGTTGGTCTTTCTTCATCAGGTTTCAGGCTGCAGGCACCGTTGGAGAGTACCTGCGGAATCATCGGCAGCACCCTGTCCGGAAGGTATACACTTGTCCCTCTGAGTCTAGCTTCATTATCAAGCCCGCTGCCTGGCGCAACGTAATGAGCAACATCCGCTATATGCACATAGAGCGTCCTGACACCGTCCTCGATCACCAGTGAAACGGCATCATCAAAATCCTTCGCATCCACAGGGTCGATGGTTATGGTGAAAAGCTCGCGAAAATCCTCTCTTCCGTTCAGAACCCAGGGCTCGGAAGCAAGCTCTTCCGCCATTGAAAGCAGATTCTCCGGAAACTCATCGTGAAAACCATGATCAAGCACCACCGAATCGATCAATGCCCGGGGAGAAGTCGGGCTGCCGAGATCTTTCTTAAGTTCGGCAGTCAGCTTCTTTCCGGAGTAGTCCAGCGTCGCGAAGACAAGCCTTCCCTGCGATATATCGGTATCGGAAATGGTACTGAGCGGTATTTCCCTTGGAAGAACAGGATTAACCGGATCTATCACCCATTTTCTTCCCTTTTTCCTTGCTATTCCGCTTAAACCCGCTCTTCTGCGTTTGATGACGGTCTCTATCTTTCCCCTGTAGCGACCCTCTCCCGGAAGGGATTCAAGCTTACGGGCCATAACAAGATCACCATCAAGCGAGCCCGATGTGTTGCGGGCATCGATATCGATCCTCTCCCCTTCAGTCTTAACAAAACCGCTTCCATTCGCACGAATGACTATGGTCCCGGCTGATATTCCCAGTTCGGAAGGAAGCGCATATCGCCTGTCCCCAGCGGGCCATAGCAGTCCTTTCTCCACGAGTTGCTCCACTGCAGCCCCGAGATCAGGGTGCACACCTTCCAGCTTTGCGGCGATCTGCTGGAAAGTCAGCCTGGATGAGGGTTCGCTCTGAAAAAGCTCGAGCACAGCATCCAGCGCTTCGGCATTCGACCCGGAAACTACTGACTTGTCGAGGGGCATTTCAGATATCCTCCTTATCGATCGGTACAAGAAGAGAAATGGATCCGCCTTCACTGTTCCAGGCTCCAAGCCTGAATGTGAGCTTTGCCGTAACGGCTATCAGTGCGGCCCGGTTCAGCAGATCAGCAGCGGAATCCATGCTATTTGGGCAGAGTCCGGAACTCTTAGAAGAGGAGTTCCAGTTTAGTCTGAATTCCACTGCTTCCTCCTGCGGGGATACTGACATTTCTATCGATCCGCAGCCGTTAACCGATATTGTGGCAGCAGCAGCGATCAACCCTGTCAGAAGGTTCATCAGGTTTTTTCTGACAGGTATCTTCCCGGGCATGCCGCCCTTCTCTTCGTATGTGAATTTAACTGAAGTCCCGCTGGACATCCGGGTGAGTTCCAGTACGTCCGTCTCGTTACCGGAAGTCCATTCACTCTCGTCATCATCAGGCATGGAATAAACGGATAACCTTTCGAGGAAACTCCTGAGTTCATCCGTAGCTTCAAGAGCGATGGAGAGCTTTTTCGAAGCTTTATCGGTTCTGCCGCTGTGAAATTCAGCAAGTTCTATATTCCCCATTATCCGCGCAAGGATATTGTTCATGTTGTGAATGAAAAACGGTAGAAGAGAACCGGTTCTTTCCCACAGGATACAATTCAGGCTCGCTGCGGAATCCGCATGCATGCCGGCAGAACATGCCATTCTCCTGAGTAATTCAAGGGTGAAATCGCTCCGATGAAGGAGTATGGGAAACCCGATTCCGGCATCCGGCGCGAAAGTGAGAATAGCAGCTGAGGGAACAGCTGAAGAAAGAAAATCCCTTCCAGCCTCCCGGTACAAATTCTCAAGTTCCTGACTATCAGCGGGGCAGAAGACTCCGAAGATCATTCTTCCGGGACCGTCATACTTCTCAAGATCATTCAGAAGTACACATGGGAATGGAATTCTGTCATTGATCCATTTGTATATTTCTTCTCTTCTACTGCCCCACAGAACAACGGCCCCCGGTCTGCCTGCATCCATAATCACTCTCTTCCTTTTCTACTCTCTGCGCGGTTTCACAAGCGGTACGAATCTTACCGGAAGGGATTCCCTCATTACCAGATCATCGCCGTTCCTGGTTATGGATATCAATCTCTGAGACCAGTCTCCCAGAGGTATAACCAGCCTGCCGCCCAAAGGATTCAGCTGATCCTCAAGCCCGTCTGGCATTCGCGCAGGAGCAGCGGATACGATTATGCAGTCGTACGGGGCTGCAGGTGTCCATCCATTGTATCCGTCTGCCACGATGAACCTGATATCCGCCCCGGGAAGAATGGCAAGAACTGCCTTTCTTGCATTTACTGCCAGGTCCGGCAGCAGCTCAATTGTAACCACTTTCATTCCCATTGCAGCGAGGATAGCTGTCTGATAACCTGAGCCTGTTCCTATTTCGAGAACACTGTTTCCCGGTTCACATTCAAGCATCTGAAGCATGAAAGCAACGATGTAGGGCTGTGATACCGTCTGTCCGAGTCCAATGGGCAGGGGATGATTGCCGTACGCGTTAACAAGATTTATACGGGGGGGAACGAAATCCTCCCTTGGTATTTTCATGAAGGCATTGAGAATGCGCTCGTCTACAATTCCAACGTCCGCAAGATCTCTATTTACCATTCTCAAGCGAAGGATGGCAGATGACGATTCAGAATTCAAGGATCACTCCTTCCTTGCCCTGTCTCTTACCCTCTTCCATTCGACAAGTTTTTTCTTTATTGCAGATTCCCTTCCGGAGCCTGCAGGAACGTAGTATTCCTCCTCCTCTATTCCATCAGGAAAGTTCCTGTGGGTCACGATTCCTCCCGGCTGTGAATGAGCATACTGATAATCCTTTCCATAATCCAGCCTTTTCATGAGTTGAGTCGGCGCATTCCGCAGGTGCAGGGGAACCGGAAGGCTGCCCCCCCGCTCAGCCGACGATACGGCTTTCTTCCAGGCGGAGTAGACGGAGTTGGATTTGGGCGCAAGAGCCAGGTAACATGCAGCTTCAGCCAGGGCCAGATCACCCTCGGGAGAGCCGAGGAACCTCCAGGAATCGGTGGCCCTCATGGCAACAGTAAGCGCGGAAGGGTCTGCAAGACCAATATCTTCAGTTGCAAAGCGAATCATCCTCCGAGCTATGTAAAGGGGGTTCTCACCAGAAGTCATCATCCTTGCAAGCCAGTACAGCGAGGCGTCCACGTCTCCCGAGCGCAGAGATTTGTGAAGAGCACTTATTAGATTGTAGTGTTCCTCTCCGGATTTATCGTAGCGAAGAGGTGAGGATATAATAGCCTTCTCGGTCAGTTCTACCGTAACAGCCTCTCCGGAAGCCATCCCGGCGAGGAGTTCAAGAAGATTCAGAGCCCGCCTGCCGTCTCCATCGGCAGCCAGGGCTATCATTTCCAGCACCCCCTCCTGAATGCCCCCCGGATTCATTTCGCTGAATACTGCATTCGATGATACACGATCGAGTATGGAGATAATGTCCGATTCCTCAAGCCTTTTGAGAAGGTATACAGTACACCTGCTGAGAAGCGGGGCGATTATCTCGAAGGAAGGATTTTCCGTTGTGGCTCCGGCAAGGGTTATTGTTCCGTCTTCCACGTGGGGCAGGAAAGCATCCTGCTGAGCTTTGTTGAACCTGTGAATTTCATCTACGAAAAGAAGAGTCTTTGTTCCGTTCCGCCGAAGCCGGGAAGCGTCAGCAACTATTGCTCTTACCTGCTTAACCCCTCCCGTGACAGCACTGAACCGGATGAAATTCTGTTCGGTATACTCCGAGACAAGCAGTATAAGGGTTGTTTTGCCTGAACCCGGCGGCCCCCAGAGTATGAACGATCCCAGAACGCCCTCGGTAATGGCCATCCTGAAAGCCGCATCTTCGGACAATAGATGATCCTGTCCAGCCACCTCCTCCAGTTTTCGGGGACGGAGGAGATCGGCAAGCGGCGGTTTCGGTTCTTTTATCTCAATATTTTCTAGCAGATCCATTTGATGCTGAAAATAAACCAAATGGAGCATGAAAGAAAGGGAAAGAAAAGAAAATGCCCGGCGTTTCGGCCGGGCATCTTCTTAGAATGTTCTATTGCGCTAGTTAACGCCTCTGCCCTGGTCAGCACCCATGGCACCCATCTGGGACATCATACCCTCAAGGAACATCATAGCCTGAAGGGTCTGTGCGGGTTCGCCTGGAAGAAGGTTCTGGGCTCCGCTGAAACCGTATCCTCTTACCTCTATGAAATGGGTTTCACCGTCACCGGTTGCTGAAGCGTAGGCAAGCGGTACAAGTGGAAGCTCGGAACAAATAACAGCTTCAATTTCACCCTCGGGATGTGTTACTGAGAATTCGATTCCCTGAATCCTGTTACCGGCCACGTCGACACTGGTCTCGGTGATGCCGAACTGCAGGTTGTCAAGCTCGGCCAGGATATCATCGAGGCCTTCCTGTCCGCCATCGGCGTTGAAGCCCTGCTCGAAGCCCTGCTCGAACTGCTCCTGGAATGCAGGATCTTCCATGACTTCCTCGAGGAATTCAGGCACACCGATAAGGTCGATAGCCATGATCATGCCCTGCTGCTCGAATTTAACTATTCTGATGGCGCTGATAAACTCAAGAGCCATATCCATGTTTTCTTCGTTACCGAACATATCAGCCATGCTGCTGGCATCGGACATGTTTTCACGGATGTATGCTGCAGGGTCCGCTGCGAATTCTCCGAGCTGTTCTTCGTATTCCCCCATGGCACTTTCCATACCTTCAGCATCGATAAGCATCTGGGCTACGAAATCCGAAACGCTGATCTGAACCCAGTAACACTCGGTTCCCTGATTCACCTCGGCGCCAACTACGGATATGGTAAGTGTTTCGGACATATCATCTGCACCGTATTCGATCCACTGGCCTACGGCCATTTCCGGGGAATCCAGATCGAATCCGCCAAGCGAGGCTACGGTCTGGTCGCCCGTGTCATCTTCACCGATATCGTCGCCGGCATCGTCTCCAGCCTCACCTGAATCGTCACCGTTACCATCCTGAGTGACCTCTCCATTATCACCGTCAACACCGTTACCTGCTTCGTCAGCCTGTTCGCCGCATCCGAAGAAGGCAAGGCCGATGATCATTGCCAGTACTAAAAACAACCTTGACATATTTTTCCTTCCTTTGAGAATTATAACCATGTGAATCTGCTGAAGTTGAGTGGAATTATGCGAAATTCAAAGCAGTTAGTCAAATAACTACTCCGAATCTACCTCTATAAGCTTTACATACGGGATTCCGTTCTCTTTGAGCCTGCTCTCTCCTCCGAGGAATGTAAGATCCACGACGAATGCTGCCCCCGCCACCGTACAGGCATCCTGGCGAAGCAGGGACACTGCAGCCATGGCGGATCCTCCAGTGGCAATAAGGTCGTCAACGATCAGTACTCTGCTTCCGGCGGGAAGCGAATTCTTATGCATTTCAACAGTGTTAGTACCGTACTCCAGGGAATAATCTTCGCTGATGGTGTGGCCCGGCAGCTTACCTGGCTTTCGAATAAGTACAAGCGGCAGTCCCTTTATTGCCGCCATGACCGAACCGAATATGAACCCTCTTGACTCAATAGCCGCAATAGCATCAAATTCGAATTCTTCACATGCTTTTTCAAGGTGTTTCACGGTATCATGCAAGGCTCCGGGATGAGTGAGGAGTGTGGTAATATCTTTGAAAACAACACCCTCAATCGGAAAATCGGGAATGTTCCTGATATGATTATTCAGTTCCTCAACGGTAAGCATAAATCCCCTCTCGAGTTCTTAATAATGAAGTCCAGCGCTTCCTCAGGTGAACTGACAGGCACTACTCCATCGATTCCGGACCATTTTCCGATTGCGCAAACAGGCTTCCCGGCCTGCAGCGCGTAGGCTATCTCAGAGAGGGTTCCGTACTTCCCTCCTACCGCCACCACAACTTTTCCGGACAGGATGATTATCCGATTTCTAGAAGTTCCCAGTCCGGTTGGTATCACAGTATCTACCCATCGGTTAGCTTCAAGCGGGTCGGTTCCACGGAGTATCCCTATACTCCTGCCCCCTTTTTCGGATGTTCCCCGGCATACCGCTTCCATAACACCGGTTCCCCCCCCGCATATTACGGTAAAACCATGATCAGCAAGCAGCCCCCCGAGTTCTGCCGCCCAAGCAATTTCCACCGGATCAGCGGATGCTCCTCCAATTACGGAAATGAGTTTTGTATTGATGTGATCCTTCGTTCTGGTGTGATCATTATAAGATATGGTCGGGGCGAGAGGATTTGAACCTCCGACCTCCTAGTCCCGAACCAGGCGCGCTAACCGGGCTGCGCTACGCCCCGACTACTGTTTTCGGTCATGCGAATTTACTATTTATGCCGTTCTTTTGCAACATTTGAGCTTCAGTGAGACCCCACAAGAAAATCAATACCAGCCAGCGCGCCGGACATGATCAGTGTTACGAGTCCACCCGCTATTGCTACTCCAAAGGCTATCGCTGGAAATGCCAGCTTCTTCGGAATTCCGAACAGAAAAGCGGCTGCCGATCCGGTCCAGGCACCTGTTACAGGCAGTGGTATGGCTACAAAAAGGGTCAGGCCCAGGGCTTCGTATTTTTCGATCTTCTTCCCGACACGCTTTCGTGTTTTTTCAAAGAGTTTGTCAAAAAATCTGTCGAAAATTTTCCATCTCCTGAGAAATCTGCTGACAGGCTCCAAGAACCAGAGCAGGAACGGTACAGGCAGGAGGTTACCGGCAACAGCCAGAAGGTAGATCTTCCACCAGGGCCATGCCCAATCGGCGTTCATCCATGCCAGAGGGATACTTCCGCGAAGCTCGGTAAGGGGAAATCCTGAAAGAACCATCATCTGTATTTCACCAGGAATTCCTGAAAGCCAATCAAGCAGAGTTTCGCCCATACAGTCCTTTCATGTGCTCGGTATTAAAGTGAAATTAAGAAATGGTCGGGGCGACTGGATTCGAACCAGCGACCACTTGAACCCCATTCAAGTGCGCTACCGGACTGCGCCACGCCCCGACCGAAGATGAGCAAAATTACGTTTTATTGTCCTGTTTGTCAACTGCCATCGGATCCCTCTCAAGCAATGCGATTATCTCCGTTAATTCCTTTCTGATTGAATCAATCATCTCGGCGGATACCGTTGCAGCCTTAAGCTCCAGTATCATCTGCTGGTCCTGACTGCTCATCTCTTCTATTTTCTGTCTGGCACCGTCAATAGTGTAGCGTTCCTCGTAGAGCAGCGTGCTTATCAGCTTGATCAGCTCGATATCTTCCTGTTTGTATATCCTGTTGCCGGACTGATTTTTTGAAGGCTTGAGTATTGGAAATGCAGTCTCCCAGTATCTCAATACATGGGGTTTAAGACCGGTAAGACTGCAGACTTCACTTATGGAATAATAGAGCTTCTCAGTGCCTGAATCCAATTCAGTTACTCCTTACGTCCGAAAGCTTTCGCTACTTTTCTGAACATCCTCTGGATGGGTGGTTTCTCAGCATCTCTAAGCTCCTCGATGTCCTTCAGCAGATTGAGGGCACCCACATGTTCAGCATTCCATCCAAGTGCCTCGTGGAGTGCCTTCTCCGCCAGAACAAGTTGTCCCGCCAGAATATAGATATTTCCCAGTTTTACGAAATTCTCCGGATCATGATAAGCGACCGTACAGGCAACTTTCATGTGATTCGCGGCATCATGGTACCTTTTCATTCCCAGGGCGGCGGAAGCGAGCGTCGTTCTAAGATGTGGGTTTTCCGGATGGGTCTTGAGGAACATCTCGAGTGAACGGCTGGCTTCCCAGAAATTATCTCTGCTGCACTGTCTTTCAGCTTCCTTTATTGTGCGCCTGAGTTTAGCATCCAGACGGCGCATGTCCGCGCCAGGGGTTTCGTCCTTACCGTAAACGGACTCTGGTTTCTTCTCTTCACCATCAGAAAGCTTGTCGATACCTATAGAGACATCGTATTCCATCCGCGTATGGGGCTTTGAGAGTACCTGATAAGCCTCATTGATAGCCATATACCTTTCTGTGAGCTCAGCATCTCCTCCTGTAACATCAGGATGCAGTTTTCTCGCGAGGTCATGATAGGCATTCTCTATCTCTTCCTGTGTCACCTTGTATTTAACGCCGAGGATTTCGTAGAAATCCTGCTTTGAACTCTCCTTGCTATCCGGCATCCAGGATTACCTCATAACGGTGAATCTTCTGCTGTCGCAGTTTCCTGCCGCGTCAGAGATTCTGGCGGTATATACTCCAGCCGGCATTTCATCGGGAATAGCCCATATAAGACTGCTGGTTCCACCGGTAACACTGCCGGTTTCAAATGAATCAACTATCCTGCCGACCGTATCATAGATCGTTACGTCAGCATTCGACGACCCGGAAGAAGTAATCGTAAAGGATGCGCTTGATATAACCGGGTTCGGGCAGATGGAATTAAGTACAAGAATGGGTTCAATTCCCACTTCACTCTCTCCGCTGATTCCGACAAATCCCGGTGCTGTCATGCAAATGAAAATATTCATAGGTCTGCAATCCGCACAGTTGTCTACGATTACTGAACTATCATTCTGTCCACCCCAGAAGCTGGTTCCGACTTCAGGTGTAAAAACCATTATAGCCTGTTCCCCGTTTCCTCCGTACATCCAGTCGTTCTGATCTCCGTTTACTGGATACAGACATTCCGGACATGTACCTGAAGTGTAACCGTTATCGGCAGTCATTACTGCAGACCATCCTACGAATGTACTTTGATCAGGTGTGTAAGTGTTATAATCATAGCCATATGGATATATAAGCCACTTCCCGGAGGAATGATAGTTCATTGCGGCTATAGGTTCAATATCGAGAATGAAATCCCTCTGGACCTGGGTTTCAGGTTCTGAAAAAGCTGAGGTTCCACGGTAAGTTGGATCGTTGGGATTGGGACTTGAACCTGTGTCATCGTAACCCCACATATATCCCCAGTTCCGGTTCAGATCAACGCCGTCGCCAAGGGTGTAATTCATGTTCTTTCTGTGCATCCCGCCGTTAGGCATGTTGTACGCGTAACCATCAGGATTTCCAATAGGAACAAAATAGACGGTTGTATTGTCAAGAATATATGCTGCTCTTGTATCACCGCCGTCGTAGTTGCTTGTAAGCCACATGGCGAAGTCAATGAGTACCGAGTTACCGCCCGGTTCCCTTGCATGGACAAGTGAAGAGAAGTAAATGGGTGGTTTGTAGCCCATTGTCGGGCTGGTCATTCTGATCATATAGATGTCTCTGCCTTCATAGGATTGCCCTATTGTGACCGGTGTATCAGACAGATCACTGTAGTTATCGGCAAGCGAGCACCAGAATTCCCAGTTTTCTTCGGGATCGTAATAGTAACCGGCTCCCTTTGAATTCTCAGGAAGAAGCTCTCCCCATTCTCTTGGAAGGATTTCATAATCATATGAAAGCAGGGCAGCCTGATCGATTTGTCGTTCCGGCAGCATGATATCAACATATCCTCTTCTCATATCGACATTTGCTACATCGTATCCATCTTCTATCATATCCGTTACAGATCCCGGTGATACATCGTACAGTCTTACAAGTCTATCCGCCGAAACGACAGACGAGAATGCAAGAATTGCAAGAGCTAAAAACAGATACTTCATGGTATTCTCCTATGTAAAGATTGACTTCTACTGCGCAAGGGTTTAGAATTCCTCCCTGCTGACAGCAGTATGAACAGAATTCGAGTATTACCAAATTTGTGAAAGGAGTCTCCTTTTGGCAAGGTGCAAGCAATCGCTGAAACGTCACAGGACCGATATAGTAAAGGCACAGAGGAACCGCAGCAAAATGCGGGAGCTCAGAAGCGCTATCAAAAGTGTTAAGGAATCAGAAACCCCTGAAGACAGAGAGAAAGCCCTTCGTAAAGCCCAGAGTCTTATTGATAAAGCATCCAGAAATCATCTTCTTCACAAGAACAAAGCTAATCGTCTCAAGCATTCTTTGATGTAGTTTAACGGACCCTCCTTAGTCAGGATGGTCCGTTTTCTGCACTTTATTCTACCCTTCCAGAAATTGTTATAATCGTAAACATTGACACGATTTAATCTATTTGTTAGATTTGTCTAACAGAAATAGAGGTGTCTATATGTCTACTGTCAGGAGCGACATTACAGGCTCACTTGAGGATTACCTCGAGACCATTTACAGGATACTCGGCAGAAGTTCCGTGGCGAGGGTCAGAGACATTGCGGAGGAGATGCAAGTTAATCCGGCTTCCGTTACACCCGCGATGAAACGTCTTTCCGCGAAACAACTGATCAAGTACTCAAAGAGAAATTACATAGAACTTACTGAAAAAGGTCTTTTCATCGCGCGTAGGACCATGACCCGTCACAATCTCCTCTCCCGCTTCTTAACGGAAGTCCTTGGGATCAGCCGGGAGCAGGCCGAATGCGATGCCTGCGCAATGGAACACTTCCTTTCCGAGAGTTCAATGGAAAGACTGGCTGCATTTTTCGAATTCCTTGCGGCCAGTCCCGAACTTCAGGCTCTTATAGATACAGGATTCGGTAACTGTCCTGAGGGTAAAGAAGAGCTTGAACTTCTACCCCTCACAGATCTCGAACCGGGATCTTCAAGAAGAATCGCCAGGATTAACGCCGGACAGAAAATAAGAGGACAGCTCATTGATTCGGGCTTCATCCAGGGAGCAATAATTACTCTGACCCGCCCGGGGGGCACCGATCTGCCGTTCATTGTTGATCTTGACGGGTACGATCAGGAACTCCCCGGTGAAATAGCTGAATGTGTCCTTCTTCATCCGGTCCAGGAACAAACGGGAGAAGATGATTATGAGAAATAGAAGGGGAAGGAGACGTAACAGAGAAGGAGGATTGGAAAGAGCAAGCGCAGTCAGACCCGGTTACCCTCTGACTATGGCATTATCCGATGAATACGTCAGGGTTGTGACAATAACCACAGACCACGCGGCGGAAAGCAGGCTTGTCAGCATGGGTATCAACCCCGGTGCCCTGCTTCATATTATCGCTGCTTCAGGAAGTGGTCCGATCGTTGTGGCAAGAGACGAAACAAGGTTTGGAATTGACAGAAAAACAGCATGGCATGTGAGGGTAGTGCCTGCCTCCTCTGACATTCTTCACGCTTCGTATCCGCTTTCCTGCGATGATAACTGCAAGGGGTGTTCGTACAGAGTTGAGATGATGAAAGCCGAATATGGGGAATGTATTACACTCAAGATACTGAAGGAAGGAGAAACCGGCACGGTTGCTTCAATAAGAGGCAGGGGCGTAACGGTCACCAGGCTCAGAAACGTGGGAGTCATCGAGGGAGCAGCAGTCAAAATGGTCCGCAGCATGCAGCATCCCGATTCCGTGACTGTAGAGGTAAATGGGAAACAGATGGAGATAGCAGGATGGGACGCGATGCATATTATTCTCGAGGTAAACCGATGAATCATGCAATGCCTGTAATAGCCCTTGCTGGAAATCCGAACTCCGGTAAAACTTCCATATTCAACGCACTTACCGGTGCCAAGCAGCATGTGGCAAATTATCCCGGAATCACTGTGGAGATAAAGGAAGGGAAAGCCCATTCTGGTGAGTTTACCGCTGAAGTTATCGACCTCCCGGGAACGTACAGCCTCACACCCTATTCCCCAGATGAGGTCGCCGCAAGAGATTACCTTCTGGAACAGCATCCGGATGTTGTGATCCATGTCGTGGATGCTTCCAACCTTGAGCGGAACCTCTACCTGACTACTCAGCTCATGGAGCTGGGAGTACCTGTGCTGATCGCACTTAACATGATCGATATAGCCGAAGCAAGGGGAATAAGGATCGATTCGGAAGGTCTTTCTCGAATATTGGGAATTCCTGTAATACGAACCATAGCAAACAGGGGAACAGGTTCCGATGAACTTCTGCAGAAAGCTATGAGCATGGCAATAGAAGGAGCCAGCTGGGTCCCGATAGACCTCACCTACGGTCAGGCTTCCGATGATGCTCTGCGAATACTGGAGAAGAACATAAGGGAAACGGAACTCCTCTCTGATATGGTGCCTGCAGGATGGCTTGCCCTGAGACTGCTGGAGCAGGATTCACATACAATCAGCAGGATTGAGAAATTGAATTCACCTGCAGGTGATGATATACTGGACAAGGCAGCCGATCTGGCGGACAAAGTATTCAGGGAGATGAACGATGAAACCGAGGGCGTAATAGCCGATCACAGATACGGATATGTCGCCGGTGTCGTCAAGCGGATAAAAAGCCATTCATCGCTGAACAGGGTATACCTCTCGGACAGGATTGACAGGTTTCTGACGAATCCCATCCTTGGTCCCGTTGTCATGGCTGCAGTACTGTTCGGTCTTTTCCAGTTCACATTCTTCATCAGCAGTGCACCTATCGCATTAATGGAAGGTTTCTTCAGCTGGCTCCACACCCTCGCGTGGAGTGCATTGCCCGAAGGATTGATCAGATCAATGGTAGTCAGCGGAGCCATCGACGGTGTCGGAGGTGTAGTAGGTTTTGTACCGCTTATCATGTTCATGTTCTTTTTCATATCCATTCTTGAGGACACTGGCTATATGGCCAGAATTGCCTTCCTGATGGATAGAATATTCCGGAAATTCGGTCTTCACGGAAATTCCATCGTCCCCTTCATCGTATCGGGAGGGATCAGCGGCGGATGCGCGGTGCCAGGCATAATGGCTGCCAGAACACTCAGGGATCCAAAGGAAAGGATAGCAACAATACTCTCCGTCCCCTTCATGAACTGCGGGGCAAAACTTCCAATATACGCCCTCCTGATAGGGGCATTCTTCTCAGCCAATGAAGGCCTGATGCTGTTTCTGCTCATTCTCATTTCCTGGACATTCGCGCTGCTCTCCGCAAGGATGCTGCGCTCCACGATTCTGAAGGGTGAATCAACCTCATTCGTTCTTGAGCTTCCTCCCTACAGGCTTCCTTCAATGAAAAACCTCCTGATACACATGTGGGAAAGAACGTGGCTATATCTGAGGAAGGCTGGAACCGTTATCCTCTTCGCCTCCGTTGTAATGTGGGCTCTTATGACATTTCCTGCTCTTCCGGCAGAACAGGCGTCATCACTCACAGGTAACGAACTTGCACAGGCAAGACTGTCATATTCAATTGCTGGAAGGGCCGGCAGGGCATTTGAAAGCATAACGAAACCACTTATGGGATTTGACTGGAAAACAGATGTTGCGCTGATCGGTGGATTCGCAGCCAAAGAGATCGTGGTTTCCACTCTCGGCACAGTCTATTCGATGGGAGAAATTGAAGCCGATGATTCATCATCCCTTTCGGAAAGGCTGGCGGACGAGGAGGGATGGAACCCGGTAGTAGGATTTGCCCTTATCCTGTTCACAATGCTGTACATACCATGCATAGCCACAATCGCTGTTATCAAACGAGAAACGCATTCATGGAAATGGGCGGGATTCGCCATCGTCTATACAACGGGTGCTGCGGCGATTGTTGCAGCAGTTACGTACCAGATCGGGATGCTGTTTCAATAGAACCTGAAATTATCTAGATCACAAATCCAGGAATGTCAGTTTATGTAACCAAGATCACGAAGTGTTCTATCTATTTCCTCAGCGTTGTTAGCTGTGGGTGGATTGAACAGAGGTGGAGTCGACCAGTACTGCTCAAGATCGGAAAACATATCTGAATCCGGTGTGAGTGGAACCAGTTCGTGTGGATCATTAATGAGGTCATGCATAACATAATCATAGGTGTCCATATCACCGATGATCTTACGAAAACCACAAAGGACGGAAGCTAGATTCAGTCCTCGAAGACCGCTCGAAGGGATGATTCTGTTATCGCTGATCTCGTCGAGAAGACTGATTCCATCCAATGATCCTGGATTCTCTAGATTAAGATAATCCAGAACTGTGGGAAGAATGTCGAACTGACCAACCGGTTCTGTCACAACTACGCCCGATGCGAAGTTTCCTCCGCTGATAATCAGGGGCACGTGAAGGAGCTCCTGGTAAAGAGTATGCCCATGCCCACCGGTGCCATGATCAAGGAATTCTTCACCGTGGTCTGCAACGACTATGATCAGGAGTTCATTGGAAAGACCCATCTCTCTTATCTCTGAAAATAACCGTCCCAACTGCACATCAACCGAGCGAATCTCTCCGTCGTACATGTTTACAAGATGATCTCTGTCCTCGGGATTAAGAATTATACTCCGATCATCCTGATCCCTGAACCAGACTGTACCCCCGGAAACCCCAATCTGTGAATATTCAGTATCGTATGGCTCGGGAGGATTGTGGGGAGCATGAGGATCCATAATATGAATCATGAGAAAGAAGGGTTGGGTGGCAATGGTATTCAACCATTCAATAGCTTCGTTTACAGTCTCTTCTGATCGGCCATCTCCCTGAGGATAAAAACTGTAGTAATCCATATAATCGGCAAAGCCAAGTGTTTGGCTCAGCAGAGGATTGTTGACAATACCTGCTGTCATATAGCCTGCTTCAGAAAGAATTTTTGTCAGTGTATTTATGGTAGGATCAAGGCGGTACGTGTCCCGTTGACTGGTGGTCGTGCCGTGTGATTTTGTCGTGAGACCCGTAAGGATAGATGCGCATGAAGGAAGAGTCCATGGTGATTGCGCCTGGCATCTTGTGAATATCGTACCCTGTTCTGCCAGGCTGTCAAGAACCGGAGTTGTCTCTCTTTGATAATCGTAGCAACTCAAGTGATCTGCCCTTACCGCGTCCAGTATTATCAGGAGAACACTGTGTTCCTGATGGTTGCTGCCACAGGATATCAACAAGACGATCACTAGAAGTGGTATGAAAATAAAGACTGATGTTCTGCTCATAATTTCTCATTTCAATAGATCCGGCTTTTCTTACCGATACCTGGTCAGTAAAATTAACAATGCAATCCGATCACAAATATGACACATTTACAATAGAATAGTTTCCGTAATTCTTATACTATGATTCAATAAAATATAACAAGTTCCTCACAGCGTAAGTAATGGAGCAATCAAGGCAAATCGCTACCGACGCATTCATCAGACAGGGGGTTGTTTAGATCACAAATCCGGGTTCGAGCATGGTATTTTTTGGAATGACAATGATACCGTCGCGAATACAGAAGAGTTCTGAAGAGTATTCCTGAATACCCTCTTTGTTCTCCAGTCTGCATCCATCACCTATTCTGGCATTTTTATCGATGATCGCATTCTTTATGACGCAATTCTCCCCTATTCCGAGGGGCAGCATCTCACTCCGAATATTCCGAGGATCAAGGTAGTGACCCTCCCAGTAATCCGACCCGATGAACACACATTTTTCCATCACAGTTCCGGTGCGGACCTTTCCGCGCAACCCCACAATACAATCGCTGAACGATACACCGCTTACATCGGAAGCGTCGCATATTATCGTATTTTCCATGCTGCAGTTATTTATCCTTGCCCCGGGAAGAGCCCTTGCCCTGGTATAAAGTGGAGAGAAGCTTGTATACATATCAAAATCCGGGTCGGGGCGCGCCATATCAAGATTGGCCTTGAAGAAACTGGAAATGGTTCCGATATCGGACCAGTAACCGTCGAACATGTACGAAGCCAATCTGTATGACCCTATGGAATGCGGTATGATCTCCTTCCCGAAATCAATAACATCAGGTTCCTTCTCAAGCACTTCTCTGAGAATATTGGGAGAAAACATGTAAATTCCCATACTTCCCAGAAATGGTTTTGTGGTGGTGGTTCCGTCCTGAGTGCTCATCAGCTCTTCGAGTTCATCTTCAGGCGGTTTTTCTCTGAACCTGGTAATAAGACCGTCACCACCCACTTTCATGATACCCAGGGAGGGGGCTTCGGAAGCAGTGACAGGTTTTGTAGCGATGGTGATATCAGCATTACTGCTTTCATGACACCTGGCGAATTCTCTGAAATCCATTCTGTAGAGCTGATCACCGGATAGTATAAGGACCAGATCCGGATGCTGGCTGTTGATGTACCTGAGGCTTTGTCTGACCGCATCGGCGGTTCCCTGAAACCACTCCTTGTTTTCATCGGTCTGTTCGGCTGCGAGAATGGAGACAAAACCGTTCGAAAACCGGTCAAACCTGTAAGTACGTGCCACGTGGGTGTTAAGACTCTCACTATTGTACTGTGTAAGGACCAGCATGTGTCTGATCTGATCGTTGATGCAGTTCGAGATCGGTATGTCAATAAGCCGGTACTTGCCACCGATAGGAACGGCAGGTTTGCTCCTGTCCCGGGTAAGGGGGAAGAGTCTTGTTCCCCTTCCTCCTCCAAGAATCACTGCAATTATCCTTTTCATCTGTCCCCCCAGGTTGATCCTAATGCAATAGAATCATCCCATTGCGGATAGTCAAGGAGGTGGAAATATGGCGATTGGCACATTAATATATTTATCGAATATTTGACATTTTTAAATGTTTTTGTATAATTTCTTTAAGATATAGGAGGTTAGATATGGATATTGGTAATGCGAAATGTCCTGACTGCGGAAAATCGATGACGCCGGTTACCTGTGAATGTCAGTACTGCGACATAAGGATGGAGGGGAAATTTACGGTTTCAATTCTCTCCCAGCTGTCCTCCTCAGACCAGGCGCTCGTAATAGCATTCTTGCGCAGTTACGGTTCTATAAAGAAGATTCAGAAACTCCTTGGCGTGAGCTATCCCACTGCAAGGGTTCGTATCGCAGATTTGATACAGAGGCTGGATTCAACTATGGAGGTAACAGAGAATATGGAAAGTCAGATCCTTGAGCAACTAGAACGGGGAGATATCTCCTTCTCCAAAGCGATGGAGGAACTCTGATGCCTGCCTGCATACTCCTGCTCAGAATCAAGAAATTCTTCATCCCGCTGCCCTGGTTCCTCGTCTGGTGTCTTGGGGCACCTTTTGTACTTTTAGGGTGGTTCTTGGGGCATATCTGGCTGATCTTCGACCCTGACAGTTATCCAATGCGCGCTGCCAGTGAATCGTGGAGGGTTCTCATGCTGCTGATGAACCTTCATGGAACCGAAGTGAAAGTCGATACTGGTACCGAAAACATCTTGATAAAGTTCATATAACCCTTAAGAAAGGGGAATACAATGAAAAACGATTCACACAAAAAAATCCTGGAAATGCTCTCCGACGGCAAGATCACCGTTGAGGAAGCTACAGCGCTTCTTTCAAAACTTCAGGATCCTGAGACTACCGACGATGAGATCATCGAATCGGAATCCGGAGAAGTCAGAAAAAGAGCTCCAAAGTACCTGAGAGTAGTGGTTGACTCTTCCAACGGAGACAAAGTTAATGTAAGGGTCCCCATGAGCCTTCTAAAGACAGGCATAAAGCTGTCAGCCCTACTTCCTGGCAATGCCGCGGAACAGATGAGCAGTCATGGGTTCGACCTGTCCCAGCTCTCCAAACTTGACGGGGATGAACTCATCGAAGCTCTGAGCGATCTTACGGTCGATGTGGACAGCGCCGATGGAGACAAGGTCAGGGTTTTTACCGAATAGATAACGCTCTTTCTTCAGTTATACTTTCGTTCAAACTAATGCAGTGGAATGTTAAAGTTTCTGTGCCTGATAATCGAGTTATCAATAATGCACAATCCGACGAGACCCAGATCTACAGTAACACCTACTCGTTTGTCTCCGGCAATGGTATTCCAGGCTCTTCTCATACCTTCAGACCAGGTAATGTCATCGAAAACAAGAAGTGCTGTTTCACCAAGAAAGGGAAGAATCTGTTCAAAGTATGCCAGAGTTGCATGCTCATCGTGGTGACCGTCAATAAAAACGAAGTCAACCGGCCTCCGGGCGGCAAGGACATCGGCAAGTGTGTCCTGAAAGTTCCCGACTGTTATTGTAACGGAATCGAGACCGAGTTGCTGGAAGTTATTTCTGGCAATGTCTGCGAGTGAAGCTGCCCCCTCGAGTGATACCAGTGAACCATGTCCGTTCAAAGTCAATGCTGCGGCCTGGCAGGCTGCCGACAGGCCTACTGCTGTTCCCATTTCGATGCATGAATCAGGCTGGATGGTTCGAATGAGTTTGAACAGTAACAGACACCAGAAGGAAGGCTTGCTAGCAACTTGACTGATATGGCCAAGTGTATCCGTCACTTCAACACCAGCTCGCATTTCATCCAGTTTCAGATTCGAATCATGATTTCTAGCTCCATAATCCATACGAGTGATCTGCATGGTTGATGAATTCATCTCGGTACGCAGATTCTCTACTCGGTCGATCCAGTATTCTTCTTCAGGTGTCAGAGAGCACTTCAATGCTGCTCTGACACTTTGCTGGATAGATCGCGAAATACGATCTCCATTACGACTTAGACGGTACAGGTTCAACGATCGTTCAAACATTCGGTGAGGTTTGCGAACAGCCTTAGAAATGATGGACATGAGAACCTCCCGTTTACTCTGGTGTAAAATAGTACACTTAAGAAGAATGTAACAATAACACTACCATAGAAGAGGCATATTTGCAATAATCCTGTAAGATAATATGTGTCGAATGAAAACCGGTCAGGAATGACGGAAAGAGAAAAACCAGATCTTCACCGAATAGAAAGGACGGGTTATCTGACACTTGACATTACGCTAGTATATTCCCCTTCTCTATTAGATGTAGAAAGGAAATATCCTTGAAAATTGCCCTTGCGGGAAAACAGGGCTGCGGCAGGTCCACTCTATTCCGTGCACTTGCTGGTTCCCCGGAAGCTGACTCGGGGAAACCTCTTACGGTTAAGGTTCCAGATCACAGACTGGACTTTCTTGAGCGCATCCATAACCCGCTTAAGAATATTCATGCAACGGTTGTATTCTTCGATGTTCCAACCCCCTCCTTCTCATCGAAAAATCTGACTCTTATCAGGAATGCTGCGGTACTGACGATAGTCCTTGATAACTATGCGCTGGGTGATACCGTAAACGATTTCAATGAGATCGAATCGGAGCTCATTCTGAACGATATGGCCCTGTGTGAAAAAAGACTGGCTCGCCTTGTCAAAGAGAGCAAAGGTAAAACCAGGGAAGCCCTTCTACTAGGGAACCTTCAGAAGCATATGGAGAATGGCAGCCCTCTGCGAATTTTTAACCTTGATAAAGGAGAAGCTGCAATTCTGGCTCCTTACGCCCTTCTCTCCCTAAAACCTCTTATAGTGGTTTCCAATAGAATGGGTGATCCAATAACTCCTGATGATGAACTGTCCGCTGCAGTATCTGAACATGGAGGAATCCTTCTCGCTATCGATGCAGGATTCGAGCTTGAACTTACCGAGATCGATGAAAGTGAACAGGCTCCTTTTCTTGAATCAATGGGCTATTCCTCCAGCGGACTCTCCCGGCTGATCAGATCGGCGTATTCAACACTTGATCTTATAGTCTTTTTCACCATTGGAAAGGATGAAACAAGGGCATGGCCCATTAGAAAAGGTTCAACTGCTCTGGACGCTGCGGGAATCATCCATTCCGACCTTGAAAGAGGCTTTATCCGTGCAGTTGTCGTACCTTGGGAGCTTTATCATGAGCATCCTGACAGAACGCTGCTGAAGGAAAAAGGAGAACTCCGGATCGAAGGAAAGGAATACACCGTTGAAGATGGTGATCTGATAGAAATTCGATTCAACGTCTGATCAAACCAACAGGGAACCTGACCGACATGGCGCAGACTGCAGTGTCGAGCTTCGGAAAAGCTTTGCAGATGCGCCTGGGACTCACTCACAATGTTTCCTCATGAAGCCCTTGATCGCAGGGATGCTTTTCCGGCGGTAAAGCCATTGGAACTTGTCTGCGAGCCATTACATTCGCGAATATCAGTTCCATGGCAGGACGATGTCCCTGAAATAGAGGTCGGGTAAGTTGTCAGTAAGAAATCTCTATACTGAGAAGCAAATCTGATAAAGTGCCTGCAAGTCTAATGGAACAGCAAGGAGAATTCGAACATCAAATGAGATACCCCGCTATGAAAGTAACACATCATTCAGCGGGGTAACTTGTCAGATTAAACAGGTTTAGGGCGAAGCTACAGGCTGAAGCCGTATCCTGCCATGATCATGATCCCGGTATTCTTCACATCCTCCTCATCAGCTGTATTATCGATGCTGGTAAGACCAAGGGTATACCTTGCGTCGAACGTAAGCTCACCGACAAGCAGGGAATAATCGACACCTGCTCCAACGACCAGGCCAAAATCAGTTGTTTTCAACGAATCCGAAATGTCCTCTTCAACATCTCCCATATATACATCTGCACTCATATTGAATCCTACGTAGGGTCCTGCAAAAATGTTGGGTGATATGGGTCCCAGTGTAGGTATGGAAAATTTTACCAGAAGAGGAAGATCTATATAGGACATCCTCACACCGCCATCGCTTATTGATTCAAACTCATATCCCTTCATTACATATAGGAGTTCGGGCTGGATACTGAACGGTCCACCAACGGGAATGTTCAGGAAGGCACCACCGCCGAAGCAAACCTTCATCTCGTTATCCTCGATATCGTCACCAGCCATGTTAGCAAGGTTAAGTCCGCCCTTGAAACCAAGGGTCAGAATTTCAGAGAGAGCCGCACCGCTGAAAAGAGATACCAGCATCAGGATCAGGATCAATCGCTTCATCTTTACCCTCCTTCTGGGTACTTGTGCTAGGTCTACCGTATGTAAATTCTATTTCCGCATCATTTTGTCAAGGGCATCTAAATTCTTATAACCAGCAACCTGGAAGAGTGTCTTGATATTGCCCCAGGTCGTTGGACGCAGCGATGTAGTTGAGTCCATAATGAGCCAGGGAGCCAGTTTCAGGAATAGATTGATCACTCTCAACGCTGATAGATACGGATACTATAAGGATGACCATCGATTACAGCTGCGGCATAGTAGTGGGCTGCTCTTCTAAGGAAGGTATGGGATATTGAGGTTTTGAAGTGTACGAAGTGCGGAGGACAGATGACGGTCATCCGGTTGTCTTCACCGAAGAGTATATTCCCTGATAATTGTCAATGAAATCAAGCGTTATGAACGCGGTAAATAGAAAGGTTGCAGAATAATGGAGCGATCCGGGATGGTGCCTCCGCACCTGTTCGTATTTTTCACAGGAGCCGCCGTGATGGCCACCGAAATGTGCGCCTCCAGGTTTATTGCTCCCTGGTTCGGTACCTCCATGATAGTGTGGTCGGTTCTTATCTCGGTGGTTCTGGCTGCCATGTCCCTGGGCTACTGGTTGGGTGGCAGACTTGCCGACCGCAGACCCTCCTGGAAGATACTCTTCTCGCTGCCCGTGATAACAGGACTGTTCATCGCTCTTGTTCCCTTTGCCGGGGAATTCATTTTCTCCAGCCTTACAGCGGGGATCAGGGGAACGCCGGTGAACATCATTGTTCTGTCATTCACGGGGATAATCGCGGTGTTCGTTCCTCCCGTATTTCTTCTGGCCATGGTCAGCCCATTCGTAATACGTCTTCTGGCCAGGGCTGAGAATACAGGCAGAACCGCCGGGTCCCTCTACGCCATGTCCACCCTGGGAAGCATTGCTGGAACCCTTGTTCCCACTCTGCTCACCATACCCTGGCTCGGTACACGGGAAACACTGTTCCTCAGCTCGGGAATGCTTATTCTCCTGGGAGGTCTGGGACTGAAGGGCAAAGGCAGGCTTGTGCTTCTGCTGCTGATTGTGCCGGCGGCGGGGTGGACATTCTTCACCGGCGGGATAAAACAGGGGAACTCCATTGTTCACCAGGAGGAAAGCGCTTACCAGTACCTTCAGGTTCAGATAAGAGACAACGGTTCCACCGTTCTTATTGTTAACGAGGGGGGCGGTATACAGTCAATCGCCAGGACGGAGAACAGGCTGGACCCGGCTTCTACCTACTACGAGAGCTATCTTCTTCTGCCCTATATGCTGAACGACTCCGATTCAATTGATGTTCTTGTGATAGGGGCGGGAGCCGGTACCATTCCCCACTGGCTGGCGGTCTATGATCGTCCTTTCTTCCCGGGGCTTTGTACCGATGCAGTGGAGATAGACTCACGGGCCACAGAGCTGGGTTACGAATGGTTCGGCACCGAGAGGGACGATGCCAGGGTTTTCACCGCCGATGGAAGAGTATTCATCGAGAACACATCAAACCTGTATGACCTTATTATCACCGATACCTACAGCAATCAGATCTATATTCCCTTCCATCTCACCACGCTGGAGTACTTCACCGCGATCAGAACTCATCTGAACAGTGGGGGCATAGTGGCGATGAATGTGAATGCTGTCAGTGAAAGCTCCGACCTTGTGCAGTCCATCGGGCGCACCGTCGCCCGGGTCTTCCCCTACGTCTACATTGCCAATGTGGGCAACGACCTGAACTACATGATTGTCGCATCCGATCGGCCTCTTTATGCGCCTCCGGCGGATTCCATGATATGCTGGAACCCACCTCTGGATTACACCGCACGGTTGTTCGAACCCCTTTTCATGCCCTTCAGGCCCGAGGATGGATTTGTGCTCACCGATAACAGGGCTCCCGTTGAGTTCATGACCGACATGATGATAGTCCGGGAGGCCACCGGTGGAAGCAGATAGATGAACACTTTCATCCCTCCTTTGCGAGGAACTTCGATGTTGCAGGTCCCCTCAGGTCTGTTTCATTATCCTGAATGCTGACAGAACGCTGCTGAAGGAAAAAGGAGAACTCCGGATAGAAGGAAAAGACTACACTGTTGAAGATGGTGATCTGATAGAGATCCGATTCAACGTCTGATCAAATCAGCAGGGAACCTACCGGATACTTTTCATCGTTCTCGCCACTTTACGCCATTCATGCACGATCTGACTGATCTCAGCGGCACCCAGAAGTATCACGCACTCCCAGTATAGCAGGAAGAATGTAGCCATTACCCTTGCCAGCGCCCCGTAAACCACTCCCCACCCCGGATGCCCGATCACCCACATGTAAATTTGTGTACCAAGGCCGGTGAACACTGCTGCTATTACAGTAGCAAGAAAAGCCTGCCCGATACTGACCCTGCGGTTGGGAGCAGCCTTGAAAAGGGTGAAGAACAGCAGCAAAGTGAAGGTAATACCCAGTATCTTAGCCAGACCGCCTCCGGTAAGTTGCCCGATCAAAGGCCATTGGGAGACAATGTCACCCACCGGGCTGTCCACGACCAGACGGGCCATGGTTGAAAAGATCAGTGAGGAGACAAAGCAGAGCGCAACGAGCAGAGCCAGAACGAAATCGTACAGCTTCCCCAGAACGATATTGCGACCCCTGGCTACTTCGAATACTTTGTCAAATGCAGTCCGAATGGTTCCGAATAGCCGGCTGACAAGCCATAAAAGAAAAGCGAAACCTACTACCCCGGGTATTCCGGCATTGCCTCTGAAAATGGCGCTTTCTATATCGCTCCTCATGGACTCGGGAATAAGAGGATTAGCAGTATCGAGCCAGTTTGTAAGGCCCTGCTGAAGGCCTTCGTCCTCCTGGAATGCAAGACCGCTGAACATAAGTATCATCAGACCAAGAGGAAGGATGGTTATAAGCACATTAAAGGAAATGGCTGCAGCCGAGAAGAAAACACTGTCATCGTTCCAACGGTTGTAAAGCCTTCTTCCGAAGAATCTGATGAAGATCCATGATCTGTGAAAGTACCTTCTTACCGATGCAGCCCAGATGGGAGAAAGTTCACGCCATGATCCCAATTTGGCAGTCAGATTTACTCTACCGTTACACTTTTAGCGAGATTTCTGGGTTTATCAACATCACATCCCCTGGCAACGGCGATATGATAGGATAAGAGCTGAAGCGGAATAACACTGAGCAGAGGAACAAGCATGTCCGGCGCTTCGGGAACCCTTATAATCCAGTCTGAAACCGATTCGATATCGGTATCTCCTTCGGTAGCTATGGCAAGGACCCTTCCGTGTCTTGCCCTTACTACCTGTATATTGGAGATTATCTTATCATAAGCTGCGCCCTTAACGGCAATCACAGCAATGGGCATCAACTCATCTATCAGAGCAATGGGTCCGTGCTTCATTTCAGCAGCCGGGTAACCTTCCGCATGAATGTAGGATATTTCCTTGAGCTTAAGGGCACCTTCGAGTGCTACAGGGTAGTTCACCCCCCTGCCAAGGTAGAGGAAATTTCTCGCGTATGTAAATTCCTTTGCTATCTCAGCTATACTGCTGGAATTCTCCAGAATCTTCCTGACCTTGTCAGGTATAGCCATGATCTCCCGGACAAGTTCAAGCCCCTGTTTTCGGTTGAGAATATGCCTGGCTCTTCCAAGGGCAAAGGCTATCAGGATAAGGGCCATCACCTGAGAAGTGAACGCCTTTGTTGAGGCGACTCCAATCTCGGGACCCGCGTGAATATATACTCCGGCATCTGTTTCACGGGCTATGGTCGAACCAACTACATTCACAATACCGAGGGTGCGGCATTTCCTCTCTTTAGCCAGTTTCAGGGCAGCCAGCGTATCCGCTGTCTCACCACTCTGACTTATCACTATCATTACAGTATCAGGAGATAGAACAGGATCACGGTATCGGAACTCGGAAGCGTACTCCACCTGTACGGGAATTCTTGCATAGGCCTCGATAAGGTACTTGCCTATGGAAGCCGCATGCCAGGACGTTCCACAGGCAGTAATTACTATTCTGCTGATGGATCTCATATCCTCCTCGGACATCTGCAGGCCTCCCAGATGCGCTGTGCCCTGAACCAGATCCAGCCTGCCCCGAAAAGCGTTTGTGAGAGATTCAGGCTGACTGTATATCTCTTTCAGCATGAAATGGGGGTAGCCGTCCTTTTCGATATCAGTGATATCCCAGTCTACATATTCGATCCGTTCTCGTATCAGCGATGGATGACCGTTATCCGATTGAATCCCTTCGAGGTTCACTTCAATAACTTCACCCTCTTCAAGGTAGATCACATCCCTGGTGTGAGATACAATGGCAGCAACGTCACTGGCTACGAAATACTCCTTATCACCTATACCGGCTACAAGGGGGCTGCCGTAGCGGGCTGCTACAAGTGTGTTCGGCTCATCCGCGGAGAGGACAGCGATTCCGTATGCTCCATGTACCTTAACAAGCGCGTCTTTAACGGCAGTGAAGAGCTTCTTCCCTTTTGCGACTTCCTGGCTTATCAGCATCGGCAGCACTTCAGAATCTGTTTCCGATTCGAACTTAATCCCGGACCTGATGAGATCCTTCCTCAGTGTCATGAAATTCTCAATAATACCGTTATGTACAACGGCTATCCTTCCCGCCTGATCGTAATGGGGATGCGCGTTTGTATATGAAGGTTCACCATGTGTAGCCCATCGCGTATGAGCTATTCCCACATTTGATGAAGAAGCAGTTCCGGGATCGATATTTTCGAGGTCACTGACGCGCCCTTCACATTTCTTTATAAGGAGGTTGCCTTTGTTCTGAAGTGCGTATCCTGCTGAATCGTAACCTCTGTATTCAAGACGTTTCAGCCCGGCAAGAAGTACTTCCCTGGCAGGTTTGTATCCAACGTATCCGACTATTCCACACATAAACTCTCCATTGCTTCGCGGAAGATACGATAATCCTCTTCAATGTAACTATTATCCCTGTTCTCCGCAATGAACCTTACTACTGGCTCAGTACCCGAAGGTCTGATGTGCATCCAGCCGCCATCCCTGCCATACCATAGCCCATCTCTTGTGTCATCTGCGGGACCGTACTGCGCAATCAATTCTGTACGCAGGGAATCAAATCCGGCTCCCAGCGGCAGCTTCTTTTTGAACATGGTGTACGATGGATAACTGTCCGCCCAGCATCCAATGCTGGAATCGGGATTTTCTCTGAGAAATGAGATCGCGCAAGCCATTGCGACACCGCTATCCCTTCCGGCGTGGAAAGCCCTGTCGATCACGCCGCCGTTCCCCTCTCCGCCTGTGATGGCTCCGTACTTCTCCATTTCCTCCACTACATTCACTTCGCCCACCGGGCTGCGGTATAGCCTGCAGCCATGTTTCGCAGCGGCATCCTCTGCAAGTCTGGAGGTTGAAAGATTTACAACAGCCGGTCCGGGTCTTACTGAAAGTATAAAATCGATAGCCAGAGCGACCGTGTAATCCTCACCGATTATTCTTCCGTTCTCATCTACCATGGCAAGCCTGTCTCCATCCGGGTCAAAGGCAAAACCTATATCGGCGTTCTCATCGATAACAGCCTCCGAAAGGTCAGCCAGACTTTCAACGGTAGGTTCCGCCATACGCGGAAAGTCACCTTCAGGCGTCATTTCAGAATTGATAATCGCGAATTCAACTCCAAGTTTTTCCATCAGCATCGGGGCAAACGCGGCAGCGGCTCCGCCGGTTACGTCAAGCACTGCCTTCAGAGGTCTGCCTTCAGGAACAAGCCATGGTATTGAAAGTATGCCTTCGATATGTCTTTCCACCGAACCGCTCGATTTTCCAGGTATCCCCACTGTTCTATAGTCCGCATACTCTATGTCTCTGCCAAGCAACGTAATCAAACGCTTCCTGTCTCTGGACCTGAGGAAAATTCCATCAGCCCCGATTAGTTTCAGTGCGTTCCAGGAGCCCGGATTGTGGCTTGAAGTGATAGCTATTCCGCCGCGAATCCCCTCTCCCATGGCTTCAAGCTGTACCGTAGGAGTGGGCACGATACCCAGAAGAACAGGGTCACAACCAACGGACATCAGCCCGGCGGTTACAGCGGCCTCAACTGCAGGGCCGCTCCTTCTTGTGTCTCTGCCGACGATGACAGGCCCGTTTCCGACAAGAACTCCAAACGCAGAGGCGAATTCAACCACATCAGCAATCGTCAGTGAAGCGCCGAATATGCCCCTGATTCCAGATCCGCTGATAATTGGTTTCATAATTCTTCCTTGAAAAGAGATCTGGAGCCGGCGAACGGAATCGAACCGTTGACCTGCGCATTACGAATGCGCTGCTCTGCCAGCTGAGCTACGCCGGCTCCGGAGCAATGGATATTATTGAATAATTCACAGTTCGTCAATAATGTCAGAAGATGGACCCGGAGCCCCCGAACAGGCTCACAGGAAATGTTACACAGAACTGAGAACTTCCCAGATCAGCTTCCGCAGCGGGATAAATCGATGATTCCTGACCATCTATTATGGCGTTGTCCGTCTTGAAACCAGCAAAAGACCTCCTGTACTCAAGCCTGCCTGAAAGGGGGCCGGCAAGGACTACCTCAGCCCCGACGGAAAAGGTAAAACCTGCTGAATTTCCTTCCGCTTCGACGAATTCACCGAAATCATCCGTTCCACTGTACTTCCCGGTTATGAACACTCCTCCCGCTCCGGCGAAAAGCGAGAACCTGTTGAACACTTCGTACTTCACCAGCGGCATGATTGAAATAAGGAAAGCGCTCAATTCACCATCCCATCCGATCGGAGAAGAATTTTTCCAGAAATATTCACCTGATAACCTGAAGTCCAGGATTCCCGGCGCGTCGATATCTACGGCAAGGCCGACAGATGTTCCCGGTGTGAGGAATCTGTTTTCGTAAACGGAATCCATCGGAGCCAGATTGGATATCATCGGACCCACACTGACAGAGATGCCGTCGAAAGCGGAAGCCTGCAGAAAGCAGAGCATAAGTGTGATAGTGATAACGATCTTCATGCTTCATCTCCCTGGACATACTGCTTCTTTATATGGTTAAGCAGCCCTCCATCCTTGAGAATTTCCAGCATCTCATCCGGCAGCGAAGGAAAAGTGAACACTCTGTCTCCGACACGTACTTCCCCGGCGGCGGGATCAACCGTAACAATATCACCTTTGGTATAGTACTCCACAGCTTCCGGGCTCTGGACCAGAAGAAGCCCCTGGTTCACCGCGCTTCTGTAGAATATCCTCGCAAATGATGAAGCAATTACAGCCTTCAGACCAATGTGTTTAAGACCAAGGGAAGGATGTTCCCTGCTTGATCCGCATCCGAAGTTCTCCCCCGCTATTATTATATCTCCAGGTTGAACCGCTCCTGCAAAGGATGCATCAAGATCCTCCAGCAGATGTTCCTTTATCTCAGGACCTGTGGAGCAGGTATAAGTGTACTTTCCCGGAAAAAGCAGATCAGTGTTAATGTCATTCTGAGGGTAGTGGAATACGTTCATTTGAGTACCTCCCGGGGATCACGAACCTTACCAGTCAAGGCCGATACGGCTGCCGTCTCAGGGCTGGACAGGTATATCTCAGCTTCTTTTTCACCCATTCTTCCCTTGAAATTCCTGTTTGCTGTTGAAAGGCATTTCTCACCAGGTGCAAGCGCGCCCTGGTGCGCTCCGAGGCAGGGACCGCAGCCCGGAGGCAGCACGACAGCACCCGCACTGACCAGATCCTGCAGGACACCCATCTTCATTGCCTTGAGGTACTCCGTTCTGGAGGCAGGTGCAACCAGCATCCTAACAGAGGAGTGAATTCTCTCTCCCCTCAGGATATCGGCAGCAGCCTTGAGATCTTCGACTCTGCCGTTCGTGCAGGTTCCAAGGAAGATCTGGTCAATCTTCATGCCGGCCATCTTTTCAACCGGAACAACATTGTCCACCTGATGGGGACATGCGATAACCGGAACTATGTTCTCAAGGTCGTACTCCAGTGTTCTGGCATATTCGGCGTCAAAATCACTCCAGACGGCGTCGGTGACTGGAATATCCAGAGCTTCAAAGTACTTACTTGTCACGATATTTGTGGGGAACGCAGCGATTTTCGCTCCCATCTCGATTCCCATATTAGCGATTGTCATTCTGTCGCACATTCTCAGTCCCCCGACGGCAGGTCCGTTGAACTCGACAGCCATATAGTTCGCTCCGCCTGCGCCCACATCTCCTACGATAGTCAGGATCAGATCCTTGGCTGAAACTCCGCCGGTAAAAGCTCCGGTAAGTTCTATATTGATAGTTTCAGGTACTTTAAACCATGTTCGACCGGTAATCCAGATACCTGCTGCTTCCGTTCTGTCGATACCGGTTGCAAAACAGTTGAATGCGCCATAAGTGCACGTATGGCTGTCACTGCCAACTACAATTGATCCAGGCTTCACCAGCCCCACCTCTGGCATGACCTGGTGGCAGACACCGGTTCCGATATCGTAGAAGTTCACGATTTCCTGCTCTTTGACAAACTCCCTTACCTTCTTGTGACCGGCGGCATGCTTGCTGGAAGCGGCTGGAATGACGTGATCAAGTACAATGGCTATCCTCCCCGGATACTTCACCCTGGCTCCCGGAACGGTGGATTCGAATTTTCCTATAATCGCCGAACTGTTATCATGAGTTAGAATGTAGTCCGGCTCGACAAATACAATTTCACCTTCTCTGACTTTCTTCCCGGCAGCCCGGCTGAGGATCTTAATCGCAAAAGTATCTCCCATATGCGGAACCTTTCTTCAAGATTATCCTGCTCCTCTGATCGATTCAGTATAGTACGAATTATACAATCTGTTCCGGGAGTAGTAACCCCGAACAGAGTAATAATTGAAGAAGGGTCTTTATGAGATCAATTACAGGGAGAGAAAACGTAGCGGAAATGTGTGCCGACCTTCTACAGGACGAGTCTAATCTATCGGGCGCATGGTGTGAAGCCGCTGCCTGGCCTGAAAACACCGATGAAGCCAGAGATTACATCAGGAAGTGCTCGAAGACCGGAATAAAACTGACGGTTTCCGGCGCGTTAACAGGTATTGCAGGGGGGGCCCTCCCGGAGGGCGGAGAAGTGATATCGGCATCAGCGCTGAAGGATATCAGGCTTCTGGGCAACGGCAACATAGCGGCCGGCGCAGGTGTAACGATAGAAGAGCTCAATTCCTTTATCAGTGCTAATACGGATGGCTTTTTCTACCCACCGGACACTACGGAGGAAACTGCTTCTGTTGGTGGCACAATCGCCACCAACGCATCGGGAGCGGACAGCTTTCTGTACGGATCTACAAGAAAATGGGTGGAAGGCCTCCAGATAGTACTTCCCAGCGGTGTGCTGCTTAAAATAAAACGGGGCATGCATATGTTCGAGAACAGCACATGCACCCATCCCCTTCTGGGAATAATACAACTGCCGCTACTGCGAATAGAACAGCCGCCCAAGAACGCCGCAGGGTACTACATACGCCCCGACATGGACCTTATAGATCTCTTCATCGGCTCGGAGGGAACACTTGGTTTCATTGTAGAAGCCGAACTGAAACTGGCGCCGGAGCCGGAGTACGTTATCGATCTTGCAGTTTTCCCCGAAAAGCAGGAGTCCTTCTGGAAGCTCTACGATTCACTGCTGGATGCCCCCGAACCGCTCCGGATAAGAGCACTGGAAATTATGGATGATAGGTGCATGGATTTTCTGAGGTCACATCCTGGTGAACTCCCTCTTCCTCCCGGGAATGCCCTCTTCTGTCTGCTTTTAAGAGCTGAAGCCGACAGCGATGAACATCTCGAGGAAACCCTTGTTATGCTGGATGATATGCTCGTCTCATCGAATTCAAACCCGGAAACTGCATGGGGCGGTTTTGAACCCTCCGAAAGACAGAGAATCAAGGATTTCAGACACGCACTGCCGGAAGCTGTAAATCACTGCATTGCAGAATCAAGGAGGAAACACCCCTCAATACACAAATTCGGCTCCGACGGCGCAGTCGAACTATCACGGTTCAAAGAATACTTCGTACTTGTGACGGGTATCCTTGAGGAAAGAGGTCTGCCTTTCGTCATCTTCGGTCACGCCGGACAAGGGCACATTCATGCCAATGCCATGCCGGAGGAGCCGCAGCAGATGCTCCTGGCAGGCGAAGCCATGAGGGAAATAGCGGCAGCTGCCGTGGAAATGGGCGGCACGGTATCAGCCGAACACGGGCTTGGAAAACTGAAACTCGATTATCTGAAACTTATGTATTCGGAGGAAGAGATCAAAGGGATGGAAACCATAAAAAGGGATATCGATCCTGACCACATGATGAATTAAATAGGGACGGAGGTCTTTTATTTGCAATCATGAAATAATATGACTTAATTATTGATCTAAAATACATATTATTCACGTAATCAGAATAAATTACCTCCGTCCCTATTTATCTTACATCGCCGTAGTCGCTGATTATCCTGCAGCCTCTTGAGTAGTCCTTCTCCCTGCTCTTGCGGATACTGTCAGCGATTACTTCCCGCATATGGGAGATGATATCATGAAGCTCTTCACCGGATACGCCCGGAAATTCTCTTTCCAGGTAATCTCTCTGGAAAACTGAAAGTTTCTCGGGGCTGCTCGAGAGGCATTCCAGTGTGAAAAATCTAACATGGAACCTGTAGGTCTCGATAGCCCGGAGCCTGTGTGCTTCGGTTAGATAATTCTTGCCAAGACCGGGGATATCCGATTCCGTGTATACCTCTTTCACCGATTGCACATCCAGTTTCTCAAGTGAACTCATCATCATTCTCACGGTCTCTTCCCGGATGATCTTCCCGCCGGGTTTCCAGTGCAGGGCGCGGTTTCTGGACATGTACTTCTCCTCGTTCCTCTGTACCGCGAAGAGGTTATCGGAGAGTACCCACCCCGGTATTATCTGATTGAATGCGGGTGGTATGCCATCAATCGAACTGTAGGGCTCACATATAAGTGAAAAGGGGAATTCAACCCTCTGGGGCAATGTCGTTACACCTGTTGCTATTATGCTGTATGGAGCCTGCGAATAATCAGCCGGGAATTTCACGGAACATCCCAGTCCGAAGAACATACCCTCTCCGGGTTTGATCTCCTGGTCCGGAAGCCTGGATGTATGGTTGCTTCCGACGTTGGCTCCGTAACCGATGTTTCCTCTCCCCTCAGGCCACCTGGCGGCTATCAGGAGAGACTGGTGATGAGATGATGTAAAAGGGCCTACCAGTGATGCTGTGATCTCACCTTCGGCCAGTACCGAATTCGGTCCCAGAAAGGACAATGTCAGCTTGCCGTGCTTCTCAACAACGGACGCTTCACCGACTACGGACTTCTCTACAATGGCCATCGAATCAACTCTTGAGCCCCATTTCAGTATGGAATCCCTTACAAGGGCCCCGTCCAGTACAGAAGCCGGATTCAACTCTCCACCCAGCATGGTACTGTTTCTCACTGCGCAGGCGTTGAGTATGGAAACCCGGGAACCGATAAAACAGTTTTCCAGAACAGGCGTGTCCTGAATAATGCAGGCTTTCCCGATGACACCTCTTTTTCTCGATTTCAGCTCCGATAAAAACCCATCTAGAAACGTACGGTAGCCAGCGAGATAATCATTCCGATTACTGCCCCCTGAGAGTACCGATGCCAGGCCTCTGCAAAGGCAGGGCGAAGACGGTACATTTCTCTCCCCGGTTTCAACTCCGAGTTCCAGATCAGTTCCGCTGCCGCACATGGAACCCTGTTCGTAAATGAGTCTGCCGCAGTTCTCTATGACGACACCCTCTCCTATGCGAAGATTACGAAGAAGGCTGGTGGATAATATCCTGCATCCGGGTAGAACTTCCACATCCTCAAGGCAGCAGTCAATGAGAATGGGATCAACCAGCCTGCCTTCAATCTCAGCCGGAATCATGGCTATCCTGACCTCACCTCTGAAAACACAGTTCAGAACGGAATCAAGTTCGGCGTTTCTGAATACTCTTACTCTGGTCCAGTCTTCGGATGAGTTACAGTTGTTTTCAAGAAGTTCGATCTGAGAATCGCTAAGGGATATCCAATCTACCGGAGTATCGCTGACTGTGAACATCTCATCTGAGATCTGCTTCCATCTCTCACTGAGCATTCGCTTGAAATCCATATTTTCCTGCATCCCCGTGGCCCCTTAGTCCAGAGTTTCAAGTAAGTATAAGAAGAACTTCCAGAAACGCTGAAGTGAAGAAATACTGGCTCTCTCTCCCGGTATATGAACATCCCTTATATCAGGACCCATCGATATCATGTCCATGTTGCCTATCCGCTCACCGATTATGCCGCATTCAAGCCCGGCATGGACGGATTCAACTTCAGGCTTACGTCCTGATATTTCAGTATAAATTTCAATCAGTTTTTCAAGCAATTTGGAATTCGAATCAGGCATCCATCCGGGATACGAGCCGCCTGTGCTGAAACTGCACCCGGAAAACCTGGCAACAGCAGCTATTCTATCGCCAAGAGCCTTCTTCGCGCTTGCGATCGGACTTCTTACAGTAAGCTCAATATTGAATTCTTCATCACTCATTGAGACAATGGCCAGGTTAACGGAAGTTTCTACCAATCCCTTAATTACTCCACTTTTTTTCTCTACTCCATGGGGAAGCGCGAGAAGCAGATCGGCAATCCTCAGGCCGGTTTCGTGATCCAGAGCTCCTTTTCTGACGGTCTCATTGTTCATACTTATAAAGATATCATCTTCGATTCCACTGTATTCAAGCACAATCTCCTCAAGCAGACGGTTCAGACATTCTCCTGCCTGATCGGAATCATCATGGGGAAAATGAATGAAAGCTGAGGCATTGCGGGGGATCGCATTTCTTTTTGTACCGCCTGAAATACCTGCGATACGGCAATTGTAATCTACGCAGAGTCTTCTGAGAGTTCTTCCGAGGAAACGGATCGCGTTACCGCGGTTCTTATCTATCTCCATCCCCGAATGACCACCTTTCAGTCCGGAGATCTTAAGGTGATAGCAATCAACCGGTTCAGAACGCGCAATGGGCATGCTCAGATGAATATCCATCCCACCTGCACACCCTATTGTGAAAACTCCCTCGTCCTCCGAATCGAGATTAATCAGGCGTCTGAAATTTATCCACCCCGGACGAAGATTGTCTGCTCCCGTCAGTCCCCTTTCCTCATCCGTTGTGAAGAGGCACTCCAGAGGAGGATGAGCGTTTCGGGAATCCAGCACTGCAAGCATAAGCGCAACGCCTATTCCGTTATCCGCGCCCAGAGTGGTGTCAGGTGAAATGACCCAGTCACCCTCGATGACAGGAATAATGGGATCCTCTGAATGATTATGTGTGCTTTCATCCGTCTTCTCGGGAACTATATCAACATGAGCCTGGAGAACGAGTCCTGGATGATCGGCAGCCTTGCCTGTGCCTGCAGAGCGGATAAGAACATTGTTAACATCGTCCCTGCTATATTCTAGACCTCTCTTCTTAGCGAACTCAACCAGAAAATCCGCAATCTTCTCCTCTTCACCCGACGGCCTGGGTATCCTGGATATCTCCTCGAACCAGTACCAGACTATTTTCGGTTCAATATTCTCTAATATCCTCATCTATCTGACCTTTCATGTCTTTGGGATCCGGAGTCTGAACGCCCTCTGAACGTGTTAAGAAAATACTCAAAGAATACTTTTCCAGCCTCAATCGATGGGCCATCATCTATAACGGACGTAAGATCGATGCCGTTATCCTCAAGGAGCCTGGCTTCCTTAAGAAAAAGTTCGTTACCATCAGCTCGGGTGAATTCCGGATGGAATTGCAGACTGAAAAGGTTCTTCTCCCTGTCAATGAACCCCTGGATATCCGTGTGAGTGTTCGTTGCTATTACCTCGGAAGTATCAGGAATTTTATTAACTCTGTCAAAATGCGACTGCAGAACTCTGGAAACTGGGGTTGCTCCCGGTATTTCAAGTCCGCTGCCGATCATCTCCACATCGATCCAGCCGATTTCAAGACCATTTGCACATTTACCGATAGCTGATGGGTCCAGCAGAGACATGCAGATGAGCTGATGCCCGTAACAGACTCCCATTTGAGGAATATCCTCAGCGACACATTTCCTTACTATTTCTTCCGCCTCTTCCAGGAAATCAGATTCCGCACATATGGATAAACTGGATCCTGTATGCATCACATGTGAATATTCAAGCGGATCGGGAAAACTGTCGCCATAATAGATATACGCAGATGTGGAAGCGCAGTGATCCGGGAACCATCTCCTGAATAGTGGCGCTTCCGACCGATCAACTGAATAATCGAGTATCAGGACGTTAGCAGTATTCATGATTCCCCTGTAAATTCATTGCTGGATGAATGGTTGAAATCGGTGAATTGAATAAGTATTGATTTGAATCAGGGGAAGCTGTTCAGTCCCATGAAATTCGTTACTTTCCACTGGTTATCTTCTTTTCTCAGGTTAGCCTGATATGACAGCTCCAGCCCCGTCGCTGTACTGAACACAAGTGGTATTGTAAGCTCATTGCCCCGATCCGAATATTCGCCGATCTGCATTTCATAAATTGAGTAACGGGCTTTCATTACGGGAAGCATAATGGTGCTGGTCAGATAATCCATCGGTGACCAGTCATCTATTTCATCCGCAGTCACCGTATATCCTGCAGTGGCTAACCTGGATAGTGTGGCATCATCAAGATTCTCCTGCAGAATTTCCAGCATTATGTCTATTTCATCAAGTCCATCGCTGGAAATAAGCTCGGAGATCACAAATTCATCACCGGTTTTCAGAGCCTGGAAGAAAACCTCAAGAACAGCTGTGGGATCATTTGGTATGAGGGGAATTTCAACCTCAATCGGGACTTCAATCTCTTCTGCAGAAAGTGAATCAGGTTCCGTGTTTTGAAGAGAATCCGGAGGAGAAGTTACTTCCTCTTCAGGCTGTGCGTAAACGCCCCCAGCAAACATCATCATAATCAGAGCAAGGAATGCTGTTTGTCTCACAAGAACCCTCCTCAGATAACAAAATGTTTCCAATACATAATACAAAATAGCTAATAAGAACCAGTAGAGCAAACAACACCCTTTAACGTACCTGATCCATGTCAGTAGCGCGGTCTACTACAATATCCATAAGTTCAACGAGTATAATGGTATCAGACGGTTTTACCGACGGCGAAGAGGTGCTTCCGAATATCTTCACTGCGAACCCCATATCCTGAGCGTTTCAAGGACTATCCCGTATGACAGCTCAAGTCCCTGCTCAGCTATCCACTCATTTCTGGAGTGGAAAAGCTCTCCGCCCGTCGGCAGATTTACAGTGGGGATTCCCATGAAAGACAATCTGGATCCATCGGTACCGCCCCGGATAGAGCTTTCCTCAGGTTCAAGCCCGACGTGTCCGGTCGCTCTAAGAGCGAACTCTACAGGTCTTCTATCCTGCTTTAGAATCTCACTGGGATTCATGTACTGTTCTGACATCTCCAGAGATATTTCCGCCCCGGGATACCTTACCTTGATCCACTTTTCAAGACTCCTCATCGTTTCAATTCTCGATCTCATTCCTTCGGACGTAAAATCGCGCAATATCATTTTCAGATTTCCTTTGGAGGTCACCGATGAAATGGAAAGAGGGTAGTAATATCCCTCATTTCCAGAACTGTTCTCAGGCATTTCCTCCGGAGGTATCGATGATACGATATCAGTCAGTACGCGAAGGGCATTCACCATTATTCCTTCTGCGCTTCCGGGGTGGACTTCTCTACCCTTAACTTTCCAGTCTGCTGACCAGGCATTGAAAGTCTGTGTATCTATTTTCCCAACTGAGCCGCCATCGACTGTATATGCGAAATCAGCGCCGAATCTCACCGGATCAAAATTATCCATACCCCTCCCAACCTCTTCATCAGTTGTAAAAGCGATCTTCAGAGGCGGCACGGGTATTCCATTGTTATTAATAAGAGTATCAAGAACTTCCATAATGATAGCAACGCCGGCTTTATCATCCGCTCCAAGAAGAGTTGTGCCGTCAGATGTAATAATCGTACCACCTATATATCTCAGCATATCAGTAGTTTCAGACGGACTGATAATCACTCCTTCACAAAGATCAATCGGCTTTCCATCCCAGTTGTGATGTAGAACGGGATTAACGTTCTCACCGGGTGCATCAGGTGAGGTGTCCACATGAGCAAGAAGACCTATCACAGCATCGCCGCACCCTTCTGCAGGAAGTGAAGCGTAAAGGGTGCCTTTTTCATCAAGTTCAATATCGCCCATTCCAAGCTCTTGTAGTTCAATCTCAAGCATACGCAGGAACTCAATCTGCCTGCTGGAGGAGGGTGATGTAGAAGAGGATGAATCGGAAGCTGTATTCACCCGGGCATACCTGAGGAATCTATCGGTCAGTTCTGACATTGCATCTCCTTTTCAAGCATGGATTATTTGATGTATATATACCCGAGTGCGAATATTGAAACAGTCTGACAGTCGCCACATTCTCTAATCGGGAAGAAGGTGCGTGAGTGGTATCGTTCAGGGGTAGAAGTATAGTATCCATCAGAGACATGTCGCGTGATGATCTGATAAAGGTAGTTTGCACAACAGAACTGGTAAAACAAGGTGAGTTATCCGGTTTTCTCAATGGTAAAACTGTTGCAACGCTTTTTTTCGAGCCTTCTACAAGGACCCGTCTTTCGTTTGAATCCGCTGTTTTAAAAAGCGGAGGTTCCGTTTTCGGTATTGCAGATCCCAAGGCTTCATCACAGAGCAAGGGTGAAACATTCGCCGATTCGATCAGAACTGTTTCCGGCTACTGCGATGTCCTGGTGATTCGTCATCCTGTTGAAGGAGCAGCACGTATGGCTTCCGAGCTCTCCTCTACGCCTGTTATCAACGCGGGTGACGGAGCAAACCAGCATCCCACCCAGACTTTTCTTGATCTGTTCACCATAAAAGAGAGTTTTGGGCGCCTTGATAACCTGAAAATCGGTATGATGGGAGATCTCAAGTACGGAAGGACTGTTCATTCACTTACCGATGCTCTCGCGATGTTCAGCAATGAGCTTGTATTCATCTCACCCCCTTCGCTACAGATGCCGGGGCATATACTGAAGGAGCTTGATGATGCTGATATAAGGTACAGGAATATTTCGGACCTGGAAGAAGCTGAAGACCAGAATCTCGACATTCTGTACGTTACAAGAATTCAGAAGGAGCGTTTCGGAGATCCGCAGGAATACAAAAAAGTCGCAGGTATCTACAGGATCACGCAGGATACGATAAATATGCTGGGAAAAGATATTCGCGTGATGCATCCACTTCCGAGGGTAGATGAGATCTCGGAAGAGGTTGATTCCATGCCAAACGCGATATACTTCACCCAGGCACATAATGGTATTCCAACAAGACAGGCACTGCTCGGCCTGGTGACTGGAGGGCTGAACTGATGACGAGAGCGTACAAGGTTTATTCCATAGAAAACGGTACTGTGATCGATCATATTCCCACTCCGCTTGCCCTTAAGGTTATCCGTATACTCGGTCTGGGAAATGAGGGAATAATGACAATCGGGATCGGCTTCAACTCAGAGAGGCATCCTCGCGGCAAGGATATTCTGAAGATTGAAAACCGGGAACTCTCTTACGAAGAGACAGATAAGATCGCCCTTATCGCCCCCGACGCGACCATCAATATCATCAAGAAGGGCGAAGTGGTAGAAAAACGACAGATCACATTGCCCTCGGAAGTAAAGGATATACTCTCCTGCCCAAATCCCAACTGCGCAACCAATCAACTGGGAGCCAGGAAACACTTCCTGCTTGAGAATAAGGATACGGTTACCTACAGATGCGCATACTGCGAAAGAGCCACAGTTGTAAATGCTGATATGCTTGCATCAAAGTGAGATATTACTAAGAGGCAGAAAATCCAATTTTCATAGAATTGATCCAAGTGGAGGTATTCGAATTGAAACGTCCATCTATACTCCTTCCCGCCCTTGCATGCTTGTTTCTCCTGCCGCTCAGTACCCATGCGACCAGCCTGATATTCGAGAACGGACAGTTCTCTTTCCAGGCCCTCAGGACCTTAGGATATTCAGTGAATGATGGCGCTGACATCGGCGAATGTCTGAGTACCTGCAGCAGGATAGAGGATGGAGATACGGAGAGCTGGTACTCGGAGTGGCTGGCAACCGCAGAGAGGGTTGAAGCAAAAGCGAACAGCTTCCTTGCTCAGGCACATACCGTCAGTGCGAGGGAGTGCTACTTCAGAGCCTCTGCGTACTACAGGACTGCGGAGTTCTTCCTCCACACCGACCCCGATGATCCGAGGATCGTTGAAACCTGGGAGCGCAGCAGAGATACTTTCCTTTCTGCAGCGGTTCTTTCAGATCGCCCTATACTCCCTGTTGAGATCCCCTTCGAAGGTGGCAGTCTTCCAGCCTATCTCTGCCTCGTGGACGATTCCGGAGAGCAAAGGCCGCTCATTGTGGCGCACAGCGGATTCGACGGGACCAAGGAGGAACTCTACTTCAGCATTGGATCACCCGCCGTCGAGAGGGGCTACAATTGCCTGCTGTTCGAAGGACCAGGGCAGGGTGAGATCATTCGGCTGCAGCACATCCCATTCCGACCTGACTGGGAATCAGTAGTCAGCCCTGTTATCGACTTCGCAGTCGAGCTTCCTTTCGTTGATACGGAGCGGATCATCCTTATCGGATACAGCATGGGCGGCTACCTGGCACCCCGTGCAGTCACCCGGGAACACAGGATCACCGCATGTGTGGCTAACGGCGGAATTTACAGTGTGTACGGGAGCATCATCAGCAATAATCCCCCCGGTCTGGATTCAATTCTCGATAATGAACAGGCTTCACTGGAGTACGACAGCACTATTTACGGTATGATGGAGGAGAATCTTTACATCCAATGGTATTACAGCAACGGCATGTGGACCTTCGATGCCGATTCGCCAAGTGAGCTGGTCCGGATGATGAGGGCGTACACACTCAGAGACTGTATCACAGACATCAGCTGTGAAATGCTAATTCTGGATTCCGAACATGATCAGAATATCCACGGACAGGCGATAATGCTGTACGATTCTCTTCAATGCCCGAAAGAGTACGTCCTCTTCACCGAGGAAGACGGTGCAGACGAGCACTGCCAGATGGGAGCTATCACCGTTTCGAATGAGCTGATATTCAACTGGCTCGACCGTGTACTCGATCTTTAGAGAATCCATGAAAACTACAGGATGATTATAATTTCAGTATTTTTTAGTTCTCCCGCCAGTTCGGTCAGTAGAATATTGACCTGTCGATATAGCTTTGCTTTCTTGAACTGTTTTTCATAAATTATAGTTGAGGAGATGCTGCTTTATGAAAAGCTTACTCATAATGATGATACTTCTTGCTCCAGCTTCTGGAGATGAAACAAGTCAGACGGACTGGTCTGGCGGAGGTGGCTTTCAGGGACCCGTTTCTATCTGGACGGATCAGTTCTACTTATCTGATTCTGTAACCAGCTCAATTCCTGAGGAAATCCTGCTTGGAGTCTCTTTGAACCCCCTGCTAGATACTATTCCATTTATACATACCGGATGTAATTCAATACCACCAGTCTGGGGTGACGTGAACGATGACGGTTTCACTGACTTCATTGGTCTGTCCTCCGGGTTAGACAGCATTTGTTGGAGAGAAAATCCCGGTGTGCCTGGTGCAGAGTGGATACGACATCATGTGTGGAATTTTGAAGAAGTGAAGGATTTTTGTGGATTGGTATACGAGGATGAATTCACAGGTATCGTCGTTGGTTATACAGATCCGTGGGAAGATGAGATTGTAGTAGATATTCTCACATATTACTCCCCGGGGAGCTGGCACCTCTACCACATAGGTTTTCTGGGTGATGACAATTATCCTCTCGGTCTGACTACTGGTGATCTCGATGGTAACGGCCTGGGTGACATTGTGGGCTGGCTGTGGGCAGAAGATGCGATTGTGGTCTGGTGGGACTGTGTACCGGGAGATTATGAGTTTCTGATAGGACCTCATTGCCCGTCACTCGTAGAACTACATGACTGCGACGGGGATGGAGACTGTGAACTCTTCGTAGAAACTTCCTATTTGCCATCATCCCGGATCTACTGGAATACTGGAACATCCTTTACTGTGCAGTACATTGGTGATCTCTACTACACAGGTTCCAAGGCAGTTGCTGATCTTGATGGTGGAGCATACTGGGAAGTAGCTTTCGTCATGTTCAGTGAACTCTACATTTACAGGTACACTGCTGGCTCTGGATGGGATTATCACTTCATCACCGACTGGGCAGCATCACCACCCAGATTCACTGATTTGAATGAAGATGGTGAGATGGATCTGATGTCCTATAGAGATAATGAGTTAGCCGTATTATACAACATGGGTCAAGGCCAGACATGGCTGGAAGCCAGGATGAATACCGGTATTCCCGGAGGTCATCTTGTTTTCACAGATATTAACGGTGATTCAGACACCGATTTCACCTTGCATAATAGCAACTATGGTGAAATTGTATGGTTCGACTGGGAGGGATGCCCATTTTATGGTCGGGGTTATCTGGAATCCACCTGGCTTGATCCGGAAATGGATTCTGTATGGGATATAATAAACTTCGGGAGCATTCAACCGGATCAAACAGACATTACTGTGCAGGTCCGCACTGCCGATGATGTATCTGATCCTCCCGGATGGTCACCTGAACTTGAGAGCGGAGCTGATATTTCTCCCTACTGCTCTATTGACCAGCCATATTTTCAGTACAGATTGAATCTGTATTCAAATGACCCTGAAGTTACACCTTCTGTTACAGATGTTTCTCTGCAATGGACAACAAGCCTGGAGGGAAGCAGCATTTCTGTTGGAACTGCTTTCAGACCTGTTCAGAATCCATCCAATCGCGCTTCTCTTCTGGTGAGCCTCCCAGCAGATGGAGACTGTTTCATAGAAATCTATGATATTGCGGGGAGAAAGATTGTGAATACCGAGTATACATTTACCGGAGGAGTTGATGAGGTAATACTGCTTCCCGTTCTACCTGCCGGTTTGTATCATTCAAGACTGGTGTCTCCTGACTCTATTCACAGTACAAGATTTGTTATTACTGCAGATTAGAGGTTACTGTGTTTTCCAGAATTCCATTCTGGTATACTTTCAGCTTGCTCGGTTGCGTCCTCGATCAGAATCAACTTCATATTATTCAGGCAGTCGCAGAAGATAGATGAGGGCCGGAGTAATGTATGCCCCGGCCCCGTCCTAATCGGGAAAGCAGGCTAAGCCTTACCCTCCCCGCATTTGTATTCGTTTCCTACCATGTGCACCTCCTCTGTTGGGGTTTAGGATATAGAGGGCTGATCTAGGCCAGCACCTCCGTGCGTACGCCCTTCCCTTTCCTCATGTGCACCTCCTTTCGGTTGGAGTTGGTAGACCTAATAGAACAGATAGCATGTTCACTCGTCAAGTAATGCGAAATAACAGAGTCTTCCTCATCTTCTCACATTCCATCTATCACACCTTCTTCGATCAGTTCCTGAATCATTTCATCCTCATACTCCAGAAATTTCTTCAGAACCATCTCAGTATGCTCCGCATAATGAGGTGGGGGGAGAATTACTCTATTTTTCGATTCACACTCGGATACGAAAACCGCAGTCCGGAGACCTTTAAGAGAGAAACCCTGTACACTGTTTGCCTCAATCAGAAGTTCCCGTACTTCAGGCTGCTCGAAAACCTCCTCCATATTACAACACTGCCTGCCGGTATATTCTTCTCATTCAGCTGCTCAAGAAAATCGTCCATGAATATCTTTACAATGTATTGCTGCAGAATCTTTTTCAATTCCTCCCGATGCTTAACCCTTTCTGCATTAGAAACAAATTTTTCGTCCGATACAATCTTGGGTATTCCAAGAAGCCTGCATAAATCAGCGAACTGCTTATCCGTTCCGACAGTAAGAACGATATCCTTGCCGTCCCCGGTCTTAAAAATGGTTCCGTAGGGGACTATATTCGGGTGATCAGATCCCATCCTCTGCGGGATTGATTTTCCCACGAGCCAGTTTGAGGTCTGATTTGCCAGGGATGCTGCTCCTGACTGAATGAGCGAGACCTCTATAAGCTGCCCCTCTCCAGTTCTTTCGCGGTGGAGAAGTGCAAGAAGAATTCCTTCCTTTACCTGATGTGCGGCAAGCACATCCATTAACGCTACAGGCATCTTTACCGGTCCGCTGTCAGGTTTACCATACATATATGTGAAACCACTTTCCGCCTGGATGATCGCATCGTAACCCGGTCGATTATTCCGCGTGCCATATCCGGTGATATGAGCGTAGATCAATCCGGGATTAAGTCTTTAAAGAGTATCATGGTCAACCTTGAGTTTCTCCGCGTCCCCCGGTTTGTAACTGACGAGAACGATATCACTCTCTGCCGATACGTGGGAAGTTTCCATCTGCGGGTTACATCACCGCCCGTTAAGCGGTTCTCAATTTTATTACCGTGGCACCCAGCTCTGAAAATAGGGCGCCAGCACTGGGACCGGCAAGGACATTGGCAAGCTCGATAACTTTCAATCCGGAAAAGATGTTATCTAGTGACATTTATTCTCCCTGAATTTAGTCCATAGATAGCCAATAATTATGAAAAGAACAGCAGACCCGACAGCTCCAAATGTTTTGTCAATACTGAAGAAACCCAGTTTTCCGGCGATGATGCAGATGAATACGGTGAGAGTACCGCCGATGAAGGCAAGTTTGGCACCCAGTGGTGTTATCCAGCCACGGGCATAAATACCCAGAACAATGACTATCGCTCCGATAGCTCTGATGGCGTAAGACACGTAGGCTGCGTCAAGGATTGCTCCTCTGAGATAAACTGCCAGAGGTATGGTGATAAGATTGATAAGAAGTACCAGTTTACGGGCAGTGACAAGTATTCTTTTGTCATCTGCTGTTTTATTAATAAGTCCGTGATAGATGTCTTTTGTGGCAATTGTTACTACAGCAAAATTCACCGGACCGACTGTGGAAAGAATCGCGGCAAGAATACCCGCAAGCGCCAGTCCTCCAAGAATCGGAGAAATAAACACGGATGATGTAAGCAGAGTAGGTAACGCCATTTTGGGATCGCATGAAGCAGTATCGAAAAAGAGACCTGTTTTTGCGATCAGTCCGAGTATCCCGACCATAATACCAAAAGGAGCAATAATAAGGCTGGATGAGATAGCTGCACGTTTGGCTGTAAGCGGATTTCGTGCGGCGAATATCGGCTGTATGCTGGCCTGTCCGGCCATCCCACCCAGTATACCTCCAAGCAGCAGGCTGAATGCATAACTGATATTTGCGCTGAATGGATTGTAAAGATTGGCGGGAGAACCTGATGCAATCAGATTGCTTTGCAGTGATGCAAATCCTCCCACCTTCTCAAGCCCGATTATCAATGCAATGCCTATACCTGCGAACATGGTTACAACGTGAATTATGCCGGTCACCGCAAGAGCATGCATACCACCTAGATACGTATACAGCGTTATGATAACGGATGAGATAAGTATCGAGGATAGCCAGCTGATGCCGAACAGGGGGGCGATCACACTGGAACAGGTCTGCAATTGCACATAGGCCAGGGTTATATAGGCTATAAGGAATGAGATGGCGGAGATCGTTCGCACTTTCGGGCCAAAGAGATTTTCAAGCATCTCGCTGACCGTATGGACGTTTTCCTTTCTATAGCGGGAAGCAACAGTAAAACCGATGATAACCATACCAATCGCTGTCGCAATATTGTATAGAATCGGCTGCAGAGTACCTGTGGTAAAAGCTTTTTCACTGACGCCGATTGTGCTCATGCCGCCAAGCCACTCAGCGGCCACGACAACAGCGCACACAACTACCCCAAGATTCCGACCGGCAATAAGAAAATCAGAAGCGGAGCGACTGGCGTATCGCCTGGTAAACAGGGATACTAAAATGACAAAAGCGAAATACGCGACAATTACAGCGATATGTGTGCTCATGTATTTCTTCCTTGCCGTTCTGATTCTCTGTGCAAGGTGTTAGGAAGTCTCCCCGTCTAAGTATTCCCTGATCTCTTCAAGTATATCCTTAAGGGGTGGAATATCATTGAACCACTCATTTTCAGTAATTTCATTTGTACAGGCGCAGTACACTTGTGAGATCAATTCTTTCAGCCTGGAAGGCAGAGGTTCAGGCTGCAGCCTGCAGATCTTCTTCCAGTTCTGTCTGTCCGCTTTCTTTGCCTCTTCAACAGCCTGATACCATGGAGTGTTTCTGTAATATACGCGTGCAATTTCTTTACTTACGGGCATTCCGTTCAGAGTGAATCGGCATTCATCCAGCGTACCTAGAACGTCAACCAGCATCAGGCGCCGTTCGCTGTCAAAGCCGACCTCTATTTTCCCATCTTCATTGATGAGTCCGATCTTTGAGTATTCATCTGAAATGAAGTTATTAAGCACCCTCGTAAGATCCTTCAAATCCAATATCTCCTGATCACTCAAGCCCGAGATTAGTCCCGCTTCCGGCCATGATATGTATCTATCAGTGATTTCAAGCTTTGTGGACACATCTATGATCGGTGGCTCAAGCTTCTGATTGGGAGTGGGGAAACTATCAAGCCCCAGATCCTGCGGAGTTATCTTACCTTCTTTCAATCGTCTGAACACACTGCTGCCGGGAGGCAGTGTGTTTCTATAAATTATTTCAAGCGGGATTAAGTGCTGTCCCTTCAAATCGCGATACGCTGAATAGTCGTAAATATCGCCAGTAAGTTCGGGGCGTATTACGGGAAGTAAATCGATTTCCATAGCATTTGTGACTCTATGAATATCGGACAGCTTCCTGACTTTCCCATCCTCAACAAGCCCGACGTAATGTGTGCAAATGTCCATCTTCTCAAGTTTTTCGAAAAAATATGCACCAAGAAGAGTAATGGCTGCACCTTTTTCTGGAATGTTGTCAGGCATTTCACCCCAGTCGAACACGGAATATCGATCTGAATAAATGAAACGGGCTTTCCCCGGTTTCTTTGAATCTGCTGCTTTAAGTACTTCCAGATCCTTTACACTGCCCATATTTATATCTCCTGATCGTCTTTCTCCAGCTTTGTCCTAAATCCTTCCTGATATTTACTGACTTCGTCCCGAACGCTCCGATTACTCAAACCTATGATCTTAGCTGCTGCTAACGCGGCGTTTTCAGGTTCAAGAACCACAAGAGGAGCTACACCTGACGGCATTCTCAGACTGGAATAGATATCGTTTCCTCCAAATTTATCACTGTAGGGAGGACAGGCGATAACAGGGCAGAACGTCTGAGCATCTGTGAAACCGCTCAAAGCATTGCTTCTTCCAGCGACGGTAATAAACACAACTCCATCGCCTTCATATTCCTTTATCAGTTCGTAGCATTTCAACGGTACTTTATGTGCGGAGGCAATCCTCATGACATTTGCAATCCCGAGCCTGTCCAGAACATCAGAAATTCTTGCAGACCATTTCATGTCACTTTTAGAGCCCATGATTATTATTACCATACTCATACCTTCCTGCTTCAGAATTAGAGAGTTTCTTCGTATCCCAAACTGATGCCCAAGTTATAAGCAAAGTAAACTATAACGCAAGTATATGGTTCTGATAAAGCAATTTACGGGATATATCTTGTTGTCTATCATTTCGATATGAAATTGAACTATAACAGCAGCAGTGATAGCATGATCTGTAAGCGGACATTGCTCAGTTCGAATACAGTAATTTCAGGATTCGTAGTTCTGGCTCATGCCTGTCCGGGTGATTTCAATCTGAGATATCTGTCCCGTTCACTGAAAACGCAGCCGCAGTAAGGCTGCCTGTACATTCCAGCTTCACGTGATATCCGCATGGATTCTTTGTAGAATTCCCTGAAGTCTCTGTAAATGAACCGAACGCCGCTTTCAAGGGAAGCAGCGTTCCCGGCTTCCATAATGAATGACTGATTCTGATAGGGGCTGACGGAAAGTGTTGTGGAAAAATTCTCAATTCCAAGCTCCCGAGCTTTGTCAGCCGTTGCCGAGAGTCTGTCTTTAAAACAGGCGCAACATCTGTTATCAGTGTCCATCAGTATCCTGATATTCTCTTCCAGCGGGTATTCATCATCGATCTCAAGAGGGATCCCTTTTGAATAAGCGTACTCGACCAGAGCCTGAAGCCTTCTCTCCCTCTCCTTCCATGGGTGTATGTTGGGATTGTAGAAGAAAGCGGTGATCTCGAAACCTTCCTTCTGAAGCTGCTCGCAGACAACGGTCATGCAGGGACCGCAGCATGCGTGTAATAGAAGGGGTTCGGATGTCTTCACAGAGGGAGTTCTTCCTGGCTGTTGCGTTTCAACCCCAGATGACGGTACGCCTTCAGCGTTGTCATTCTGCCCCTGCTTGTCCGGTTGAGAAAACCTGATATCAGCAAGTACGGCTCCACAACATCTATAAGCGTATCTTTCTCTTCGTTAAGGGTCGCGGCAAGAGCTGCCACTCCTACGGGACCGCCTGCATACTGCTTGATTATGATGCTGAGGTATTTGATGTCCAGACTGTCCAGCCCCGATTCATCTACACCATGAATATCCATGGCCTCGACGGCAACATCCTCGGTGATCGCACCCTTACTTTCAACCTGGGCAAAATCCCTTGCCCTCTTAAGAAGCCTGTTGCAGATCCTGGGTGTCCCCCGCGATCTCAAAGCTATCGTTTCTGCTCCGCTGTCAGTTATTTCAAGTTTCAGGATAATGGAAGATCTTCTTATTATCACTGCCAGTTCACCAGGATTGTAGAACTGCATATGCAGGGATAAACCGAACCTGTTCCGGAGAGGATTGGTTATCAGACCTGCGCGGGTGGTAGCACCAATGATCGTGAATTCGGCAAGGTCAAGCCTTACAGTTCTGGCGTGTGGCCCCGGATCCAGTACAATATCTATCTTGAAATCCTCCATTGCGGGATAGAGGTACTCCTCCACCACCCTGGGAAGTCTGTGGATCTCATCGATAAAGAGGATATCCCCCCGCTGAAGGTTGGTCAGAATCCCAACCAGATCAGCCGCTCGCTCAAGCACGGGTCCGGAAGTGCAGACCAGACCAGAGTTCATTTCGTTGGATACGATATGGGCCAGTGTTGTTTTACCGAGGCCCGGAGGCCCGTGGAAGAGAATGTGATCCAGTGGTTCTCCTCTGCCGAGGGCGGCCTTGATGGCAATCGACAGTTTCTGAATTACCGCTTCCTGACCAACGTATTCGCTCAGGTTTTCTGGACGGAGAGATGTCAGTGTATTTTCATCAGAGATATCATCCATCCTCTGAGATTCACCGGAAACTATTGATTCTCTGCTCACTGTCTGCTCCGAAGTTTCATAGCTCGCTTAACTATATCTGATGTCCGGGCTTCTTCCCCCAGTTCACTGCATGCTTTTTCAATCAGTTCAACAGCTTCAGCCAACGGTACACCAAGCTGTTTCAGAACCGCTTCTGCCTCCCCGCCGGTTCCCAAAACGGATTTTCCATAAGGAACCGCACCGTACATTTTCTTCATCTGTTCCTGAAGACCCGCTACGATCTGTCTGGCTCTTTTCTTACCGATTCCCGGCAGAGTAGTAAGGTAATCATAATCTTCGGAAGCTATTGCCGAGGCAATTCTGTGAGGCGGTTTTTCAAGAGCTTTGATAGCGGCTTTAACTCCCACCCCTGAAACTGAAATGAATCTCTCGAAAAATTCTCTGTCTCGAACTTCTGGAAATCCGACTATCAGAGGAACAATTCGGTTCCCCTCCATCTGCAGATGCAGATAGACCGGAATATCAACCTGCTGCCCCGCAGATACATTTCTGAAGAAATAGCCTGGAACCAGTATACGAACAACAACCGGACCGGTCCTGATATAAATGGTGGAATCAGCTGTCTTCTCTACTGAGCCTCTTATACTTTCTATCATTCTTTTCACTTTCGTAAGCGGCTATTGCAATCGCAAGCGCATCTGTTACATCATCCGGCTTGATTTCTACTGTCACACCCAGCAGATGTCTGACCATGCCTGAAACCTGTTCCTTACTTGCTCTTCCATTACCTGTAACAAGTTTCTTGATCCTGGTTGCGGGTAGAGAGACAAGAGGTACCTGCCGGCGGGCGGCTGCAAGACAGAACACACCCCGGGCATGCGCCATTTTTATTGCTGTAGCCGGATGCTTGTAATGAGCATATATCTTCTCCAGCCCCATGGCAACAGGACTGTATTTATCAAGAACCTCAAGAATTCCGCAGTACAGTTCATCCAGCCTTGCTGGAAGAGGGTCGTTTGCTTTCGATCTTATAGTTCCTCCATCAAGAAGTTCGATGGATCCTGCTGCGAAACGCAGTACTCCGTATCCTGTGGTGCCCAATCCGGGATCTACACCCAGATAAATGGTGGATCCAGACTCAGGCAATTATTCTTCCTGCATTTCAAAATTGGTATGAATCGCCTGAACGTCATCATTATCTTCGAGTATTTCAAGGAGTTCCAGAGCCTTCTGAGCTTCCCTTGCGCTTAATCCAATGTAGTTTTCCGGTTCCTTTGTAACCTCCGCGCTTTCCGGGATTACACTCATCTCCACAAGAGCATTCTTCACAAAAAAGACGTCGGAGGGAGCAGTTGAAGCTATGATGACATCGTCAATTGTCTGTACATCTTCAAGGCCTGCTTCAAGTCCAGCCTCAAGAACCTGATCCTCAGTGTACCGGGCTCCGTCAATGACTATCTTTCCAATCCTGCTGAACATGTAAGCTACACTGTTTCTTGAACCGAGATGACCTCCATGTTTTGAGAGAGTATGTCTTATTTCCGCCGCTGTCCTGTTCTTGTTATCTGTCAGTACTTCAATGATTATTGCTACCCCACCGGGACCGTAGGCTTCGTACGTCATCTCTTCGTAAGTGATTCCTTCGAGAGCGCCAGTTCCTCTTTTTATTGCCCGTTCGATATTTTCCGAAGGCATATTGTGGGATTTTGCGGTTTCTACCCCTACCCTTAATCGAGCATTCGTCTCTATGTCTCCTCCACCCTCCCGAGCGGCAACGGATATCTCCTTGACCAGCCTGCTGAAAATTTTACCCCTGGCTGCGTCAGCCTTCTGCTTCTTGTGCTTTATACTGCTCCATTTATTATGTCCTGACATGCATTGCTCCTGTTCCGTAATACTTTCTGTTTTCAGTCATCTGTAATTTCAATTTTAGATATCCAGCCTTCAAAGGTCAAGATGCAGGTTCAACCGGTAAACTGCCTGTCCTGCTTAAGTATTTCATCGCAATCGTTTATCGCGGTAGTTAGTATCCCGATTTCTGAACCATTTATTCTGAGAACATTCTTATCGGGCGTACACCCGATGGCATATATGCTTGAGGAATGAACTTCGATTTCCAGATCAACCGATGCAAGATAATCGGTTCTTGTCACCTCGACACCCACCGCAACCGCACGGGCCAGCAATGCGGCATCATCTTTTCCTACAGAACCGCCGATAACTCTAAACCGCTTCCCATGCTCCACCTTCTCCGGCAGGTAATTCTCTCTATACATTCTGACTCCGGTTGAGAGGACCAGACTCGTTGAAAACGCCGGGAAGATGAATCTGACCTTTCGGGATCCGGAATCGGATTCCGTAAGTCCCATCTCCCTGCCGGTAAACTCCCTGAACCCAGAAACACCTGTTGTCGAGGATTCCCTGCGCGAGATACGGTCTTGCATGGTGACGGAAGCGTCAACCTTCCAGAAAGGAAGCAGAATCGAATCAGAACCGCCAACCCGTAAGAATTCAATATCGACCGGGCTGAGACGCTCATCGGAAATCCAGCATCTACCGCACTCCGAGCAGTAAAATATTACATCAGTGGAAAGCCCGCCCAGATCGTTTCCGCAATTGGAACATCTGAGAAGCGTCAGCTCTGAAAGATCATACCTCATTTATTGGTATCCATCCTTGTGTCAATATATGACATGGTCGTTGCCCCTGCCCGTTAATCTGCCGAGTATTTTAAGGAGATGCCAGGTTCCGTAGGCCAGCGCAGTCAGGATGAGAATAACTATGGGGAGACAGCTGGATTGACCTCCCGATGGTGTACTGTAATTAAGTTTTCCGCTGAAAATCATATTAGTGGTGTAAGGCAGAATACCGGCCCACAGCAGCGCAGCGGCAACCGTGATTATCTTCCTGTCCCTGGCTGATGATGGAAATCTTCCCCTTAGAACACTACCTGAACGTCCATCAACAACTACCTGATACGACCTGGCGTCGATCCTGAAATCGGTTATCCACAATGGATAATAAACAAGAGCATCCCGATATCCGGAGATGACGATAAATTCCCATCGCTCCTCAAGCCCGAAACCAGCACCGGATCCCAGTCTGCTGAAATATCTGGCTGTCTGGGCATGGGCATCGGCAACGGTAACCAATGGATCAACAAATACACCTTCTCTGGAACCCTCATCCTTAAGGACTTCCAGTCCATCGGGAAGGGCAGTACGCTGGATATCAAGTCCCTGTATGGAAAGCTGCGAATCCGCCGAAAGACTGGGGATCCCTAACGGCTCCAGATCGGCTGCACTGATGTTCACGCTTCCGGAGAGCTGAATCTCCCGTTCGACAGCATTGGATCCAGTTCGAGTTTTGATCTTCCTGGTGACTGACACGGAATAACCGGTTGGAGACTGTCCTTCATACGATACAGTGGGAATTTCACTTTCATGGTAGACAGGCTCTACTCCCAGTACATAGCCATTTGCCTGTGCGCTGCAGTGCCAGAAAGGTACATAATAGAGCACCGGTTTGCTTACCCTTGCGCTCTCAATGCTTCGGGAGTTCACTCCCTTAAGTTCCCTTCGCACCGACCGTAGAACATCAATACCTGTTACATTTGAAGGTAGTACATATCTGCGCACAGCATTTGGAAGGAGCAGGCTGCCCGAACAGCTGGGGCAGACTGTGTGAGTATCCCCTTCTCGAATACTGAGGGGTCCTGCACAGCATGGACAGGTAAGTGCAACGGTTACATTGTTCATTTTCTCCTGGCCTTTATCCTGAGATGATAAAATCCAAATGCAAGAAGGATAACGATCGCGACATTCCAGATCATCGAATGCCAGGATTCATTGAGGTCTTTGGTAAGAAAATAGATAGGAAACGTGAAAACCAGACCTGCAGCAAGAGTCAGGAAAAACATCCTGTTCAGCTTCGTTCCCGAATCAGCCTGATCTGCTGTAACAGGCGGCTCACCGATAATCTTACAGGATACACCGTCAACCAGAAGTCCCTCGCTGTAACCCTCCAGATTCAGCATGACAACATAGAACGGGTGGAAGATAATTCTGCCGCTGAGAGCGAAGACTGTATCTCTGTTAAATGGTATCATCTGATCCGGTGAAGCCAGGCTTTCATCAAAGACTTTCATACTTCCCGATGGTGGAAGGTAACCCTCAAGGCCCTGCCAGGGCTGGCTGAAACAGGGCTGGACCTTCCTAGCGGAAGATGTGCCTGTTTCCAGGTATGGAAAGAATTTTATCTCCGTAGAAGAGACCATGCCCGATTGAAATAGTCTTCTGACATGCTCTTCCGAAACGGATGGCTCTACCAGCGCCGGGGTATTCTCGGGCGGGTCTACAATGATCCTGGCGTCACAGTACGGACACCGCAGGAAGAAGTTGCTCTCAAGAACCACCTGCTGTGCTCCGCACTGCGTACAGCTAATCCTCACTGGCGTTATCCTTCGATCTTGACCAGACTTTCTTCGCCACAGCGACTGCGATGATGTCGTTTCTTAAAGGCCTTCTTACGAACACGATATTCGGATCAGTATTATCGGGCACATGGAAAGATTCATTAATAACCGCTATCACTCCCTGTCCCGAGATATGCGAACCTTGTAACCGATCGATTTCCGACATATACAGATCGTAATCGGTCAGTAACAGGTTGTATTCCGAAACCTCATTATCCATAGTAATCGAATCATTCTGTATACTTTCTGGAGATAATTGCATTACTGTGCAGCCTATGGCCTCAAGAATTCCAGTGAGGAACTGAGATTCATTTTCAGTAAAACCAGCTATTGAAACCCTCGGGAAAATATCCCCGGCGGTCTCGGTCACGATTTTTTCGGCTGCAGGTAAATAGACCGAGAAAGTGGAGCCCTTTTCAAGTTCAGATTTAACGATAACATACCCGTGATAGCTATTCACAATCGAGTAAACGGCAGATAATCCAAGTCCACCCTTTTTACGTTTAGTGGAATAGAATGGATCAAAAATCCTGGTCATGTTTTTCTCTGAAATGCCGCATCCTTCGTCACTGATGGATATCAAAACGTAACTTCCAGCACTTACAGGCTTCATATCTTCGGAGAGGTCGACTCTGCAGGCTGTGACTCTTATCGTACCGCTCCTGCAGACAGCCTCACCTGCATTCATAAGAAGGTTAAGAACTATCTGTTCCACAAGTCCGGGAGGAACACCCGCATAACCCGTCCTGTCAGGGTATGCTAGTTCAATAATAATCTCCGGAAATGAAGCGGTGAAGATAGAAAGGCTGCTCCTGATAATATTCCCGACGAAGCAAATATCCGCCTCGGTATCCGCTGCAACCTCTCTGGATGAAAGACTGGATACCATTGAACTGATCCTGCCGATGATCTTTTTTGATTCACGGATGGATCTGAAAACGTAAGCTCTGTCGTTATGGCTCCTGCTTATACCGGACAGGCGAGCCAGAAGAACTGTAAGAAGATCATTCAGTCTTCCTGCGATTCCCCCGGCAAGAGTCCTTACTATTTCCGTTTTCTGAGTCCTCTGGAGAGCAGTATCTATCAGCCATCTTGAGCTAACATTCCTGAAAGCCAGGCCTTCAATGATATTGGAACCCTTGCGTGAATCATCGGAGAGGAAAACACCACCCCTTACCAGTGTTTCATCTCCACCCCGATTAATAATGACGGCAGCAACAGGGAAATTGTAATATCCATCTCTGGAGAGAACTTCATTCAGGTCTTCAATAAGGGGTTTCCGGGTGTACTGATCTATAAATACACAGACTTCCCAGAGATCCTTCCCTTCCGCATGAGCAGCGCTGAATCCCGTAAGACTCTCTGCTTCGGGGTTCATGAAAGAGACTCTTCTCTTGGGATCCACCAGTACGACCGCGTCTGTGACCGCGGATAGAAGATTCCTGATTCCACCTGATGGCTTCATGCAGAAAAGACCTCTGTATCACTCACTAGTTTCCCACAACGACTAACTGCCTGGTCTGTCTCAGATCCGGCGCATCGATAACGAAGAAATAAAGTCCTCCGGGTACGATGTTTCCGCCTGAATCGCGGCAGTCCCACTGAAGAGTATGTGCTCCTACCGCTCCAATCTGGGATGAAAGGTCACGGATCTGTCTTCCCGAAAGATCGTAAACGGCAAGTGATACCGAACCGCAATCCGCAGTTGAGATCGTTACGGGAATCGAAGTCATAACGGAAGCCGGATTGGGGCTGAGATGGCCAAGCATGGTTGTGCTGGCACCAGTCACACCCTCCGAGATACCGGTAGTGGAAACCTGTGCCAACACGGGATCAGAAGGCCAGCCTGGACCGAAATCGTTGTCAATGGTCCAGACCCTGAAGTAGTAATCACCATTGCTCAGAGCGTTTATTGTGTACTGCGAAACCGCAATATCGTCTGACTGTATTACGTTACTATCCCAGACCTCAATTTTGATATCATCAATGTAGAGCTTGCAGTTTGAGCTGCTTCCATAACTCTCCCAGCGGAACATCAGTGTCTGCCCCTGGAACTCATCAAGCTCATGGATGTTCAAGCGCCAGACCATGTCGTCACGACCGAATGTCTGCAGATAGTACCAGTTCGCACCGGCATCGGAACTGTAGGAGAAGGCTCCCTGATAGCTTTGAGGGGATATATCCTGTTCAGACCAGAAACTGATCCTTCCGCCGCCGTTGGCTGGAATGGCCACCGATTCCTGCCAGGTCATATGACCGGTTCCATTTGAGACATAACTGTGAGTTCCACTGTGATGCTGGCTGGTTGTATTTATCCAGTTGACATTGTCAAAGGGACCACTTTCACCGTGGTCATCAAGCAGCAGCTGAAAACCGCTGAGTCTCTGAAGAGCGTAGTAATCAGCATGAGCAGCATCATTCCAATTCACAGTGAAAGGCACACTGACAGATCCAATATCGTCTACAACAGGTACCCCTGGCTGGTGGGGATCGTAAGGACAGCCGGCAACGCACGCGGTTACAAGGTAGCTTCTGAGATTTCTCCTTGAAAGCTTAACAACCTCTGTGGCAGAAGGCCAGAATCCTGCAAAGCTTGCTCCGGTTTCGTGGTTCCAGCTCATGGCTCCGTAAAGACC
>JAGLOY010000010.1 GCA_023138735.1 Candidatus Aegiribacteria sp.
CTCGAACCCTCATTCGGCCCCTCCCTGCCTGAGGAGATCCTGAAGATAGCACTGGACAGTTCAAAAGCAGAAAATACTCTCGGATGGGAACCTGAGATCGAGTTCGAAAAAGGCTTGAAAGATCTGGTTGAGTATCACCGCTTAAGACTGGCCGGAGACTGATGAGAGCCTACATTAAGCCTGTTTATCTTGACAGGGACGGTGTCATCAATCTGAACAGAGCCGATTACGTCAGATCGCTTGAACAATGGACCCCCATACCGGGCGCAATTGAAGCAATTGTAAGGCTCAGTAATGCAGGGCACCCTGTAATAGTTCTGACGAATCAGTCAGCGATCGCCAGAAATTACTGCAGCGTTTCAGATGTTGAGGGGATACACCAGCATCTATTGCACCTGGCCTGCAAGGCTGGAGGGTTGATATCCGGCATCTACTACTGTCCTCACCATCCTGATGATGGGTGTGAGTGCAGAAAACCGCGAACAGGTTTGATTGAATCCGCAAGAAGTGAGCTTAATCTGCCCGATGGAGGTTATATCGTAGGCGATGCGGATTCGGATATGGAACTCGGCAGGAGAACCGGATTAAAGACAGTTCTCGTTCTTACAGGTCGCGGAAAAGAGCAGTTGAGGATCATTGATTCGGATGATTGCATCCAGCCATGGAAAGTTACAGAGAACATCAAATCAGCCGTGGATATAATACTTGAAGATACCGTGAATAATGATCGGTAATACTGATTTATTTCAATAGAATAAGGCTTTCCAGCGGGACATCATCGCTGACGTACGCTACTATCAGATCTATTGTCGCTCTCAGGGCTTTTACATGTGTTCTTTCCATTGCATGCGAGGAATCTATTCCCGGACCTATAAGCGCATGCCTTACATCAAGGCCTGCCCTGAGTGCCGCCGCGGCATCTGAGCCGTAGTGCGGGAAAGTATCGACCGCATATGGAATGGATTGTTTACTGGCCACTTCTATCAGTTCCTTTGTCAGCAGATAGTTGAAGGGTCCTGTGCTGTCGGCAGCGCAGATAGTAACCTTATCCTCAGAGGATTCCCGACCGGGGCCGGCAACTCCCATATCAACAGCAATGAATTCGGTTAAATCATCCGGAAGGAAACCAGCGGCGCCATGACCTACTTCTTCGTATCCGGTTATCAGGAAATGAAGTGTATGAGAAGGAATTATTTCTCTTGAAACCAGATATTCAGCCGTTTTCAGAAGAATGGCAACTCCAGCCTTATCGTCAAGATGTCTTGATTTTATAAACCCCGATTCTGTCAGTATCGGCCTTGGATCGAAATGAATGTAATTCCCGACGGATATTCCCAGTTTCCGCACATCTTCTCCGGTCGAGATCTCCTCATCAAGCCTTAAATACATGTCCTTTTTCTTGCGCTTTGCCGATGCATCTTCCATCCCGTGAGCATGAACAGATGTACTGTCAAATAGAACGGTTGCATTAAATAGCTTTCCGGAGAAAGTTTCAATACGGCAGTATTCTCCCTCAATGCTGGGCATCGTATATGAGCCGATGGAGCGAAGTGATATTTTTCCGCATCCCTCTTCTATGCCACTGATCATACCTCCAAGAGTATCCATATGAGCCGACAGGACAATACCAGCACTGATTCCTCCTTTGAGTGTTGCAAGAAGACTTCCCTTCCTGGTTAACACCGTTTCCAGCCCGAGCTCTTTGAATCTTCCTTCGATAATTCTCATTGCTTCCTCTGTATGTCCCGAAATGCTTCTTGTCCTCAGTAGTTGAATGAGAATGTCCGTTACCGCTGATTCCGTATTCATGGATCCGCCTTTCGAATGCAACAGCGAAAAATACTGCAAGGGTTCCTGTAAGAAGAAATTATAATCATATTTCCTATATGAAGAAAATTAACAGAAGAAAAAGATGTTTGAAGTTCCTCAGTCTGATACTTCCATTCGCGCTGCCGGCTGCCGTACTGGTGATCTGGCTTACGCAGCAGTGTAACGGGCAGGAACAGAATCCCCTTCATATTGTTGCCTCCATGAATCTTGAAGGCGGCAGGACTACAACATTCTCGACAATTCTCCCTGATGGAAACGAGGCTAGATGGGAATGTTCTCACGGGACATTCATAGAAACCGGTGATATTGTTGCAATGGGCAGAAGCGTTACATGGCAGCCATATGCGGGTCTTGAGGATTCGGTCTCAATAATCATAACAACCCCTACAGTTTCGGATACAGTCAGGTTCCTGCCTGTTATACCGGATGTTGTTCCTTCGGTAACTGTTTCCGCCGCTTATCACCTCAGTATACTTGAAAGGGCAAGAAGTATTCGGATGCCTCCTGGGATATACAGGGCTGTTTCACGGGGAGATGCTCTCAGTGGATACGACGGCCTTGTCATTCTTATAGTTAAAACAAGAGGTGATTACAGGGAGGCCTTTGGCATGCTTCCGGGTGATACTCTTATACTGCCGCTTCCCCTTGGTGGGACCATTCAGGCGACAGGCCTTGATGCCATGGAGGATGCAATGGACAATGAAGGAAACATCCAGATAGTCTTTGAAATCCTGGAGGATACACCTCAAATCGAATCCCCCGAAGTAGAATTTTCATCTGAACCTCCACTGGAAACAACTGAATCAGATCAGGCAGCGGAGGAAGAGCCATCCGGGTACTGAAGCAGCATTTATTGCTGCTTGCTGCTCTGGGAACTTTGTATGCGGAGAACATGTACGAGAACCACGGTGTCAATTTCTCCTGCGTACTGCCCGGCACGAACGAATCAGTTACCCTGTTCCCCATCATATGGGACATTAGAAGCACAGGCAACATTTACAGGGACTACTGCGAGATCTACGGCATTGACCCTTCAACTGATCCGGTCATGGAAGTGCTTCAGGATGCAAGTGAATCTGGATTCAACACCGCGATGATGAGGGCGGAACTCTATATAATTGACGTTCCCGGTGATTACGCCAGCACCGACTATATCTTCGAGGATGTAGCTAATTCCATCCGTACCACTGGTATGGATATTATCGTCGGAGGATTCTGGACCAACCCTTATACTCAAGCCCACAATATGGGCACACTGAACTACCTTGCAGACTATGTGGAACAGACAAAGGAGCAATACCCCGGAGATGTTATAGGAGTGTTCGGGTTCGATGAACCTGCTGTGAAGTTCCTTGAGAATCCCGAATCGCAGTGGGACTGGCTGCAGATGGTGGCCGATTATCGTAACCTCTGTGAATATCATATCGGTCTGCCATTCATCTCCTTCATATCAAAGTACGGTGTTGAGGGTTCTGCCGGAGCAGTCAATTACTACAATGATACAACCAGTGTCCTGAACAGATTCTCCCGCCACCTGGATGTCATAGCGTTCAATATGTACCCGATTAAGAACAACGACAGACGTCTCCGGAACCTTTACTTCGATACAGACAATCTCCTCTTCTGCGGTGCAACTGATCTCCTGCCCTCCCCTTCCCCCTATTACGAGGTTTACTGCGACAGAGATGAGTTCTTTACCGTGCAGGAAGAAGATGGATTCAGCACATTCCATCTCTACGAGTTCATCTACACTCCCGGTTTTGGTCATCTTGTGATTGAGGAGGTCGAGGTACTGGACATACCCTTCATACCTACAGGCATGGCTTCCAGTGACTTCCGCGCCTGTGACATAGGTGATAGAAACTCCGGTGAGCACCGCTTAAATGGTGCTGTAGTGCTCTGGGACACTGCAGGAGCTGCAGGTGATGAGATTGTACTGATCTTCGACGGCCAGGATATTGTAACAGCCAGCCTCCCTGAGTTCCCTGGTTCGGAGAGGGCCAGGCCTCTGGCCTTCTGCGTCGGACAGGGTGAATACAGGTCTCCCTCTATCGGTTTTGAGGGAATACTGGGGAAAGGTGATACTGCTGTTCTCGGATGCTACCGCATGGACAACGGAGAGGTTTATGTTGTCGTCTTCGAAAGGACATGGAACGACCATTTTCGCCTTGAGACGAGAAAACCGTTTATTCTGGAGAAAATAGAGGTCGACGGGATACTCTGGGGGAGGTTCTGGGGAGATATTGTTCCTGGCAGCGGAACCGCTCTGGACGGAGGTTTCCTGGTGTTCGATGATTGTGGTTCCTACATCTGCGCTCTTCCCGGTTCGGATGAATGGACATTCCACCCGCAGTTGTTACCATTCTATACAGAACTATTCGGCTCGCATGGGTATCCGGTCTCCGTTTTTGTCACACACGAGGATGCCTGGCAGCCCTCATACACACCGGGTAACGATTATGTATCCGCCGTTTTCGAACGACCCGAGCCGGTGTTCACCAGATCAAGGAGCAGCGGGACAACAGTGCTCCTCGATGAGATCTCAATTACTCCCCTGGCAGGTCAGAGCGGAGATATAATCTCTGCCTCCTCATACAGACCGGACAAGAGTTACGGTGATGTTCTTCTCTGTACCATCGATGGAACTCTCCTCCGTTCGGATGGCACAATTACGAGTGGGGAAGCAGATAGTCTTATTGAGCTGCAATCACTTGGGTCGAGCACAGGTCCTCTTATTCTTCCAGGCGCAAGGGTGATGCACACACGGAAGAATATCCGCGCAGGACTGGTAATCCGCCCTGAAGGTCTTGTCATGCCTGGCGCTGAGATCTACTGGAGTGTGTGGGACGATTACAAGCTTAACTGGTTCACCGAGTGCTTCGAAGTAGCTATGGAGAACGGTGTACTCTCGACTCTCCGCAACAACTGCGCCTTTTCCAACATCCAGGCTTACGGAAGGCATGCCTTTGGTTTGCCCAGCTACTGTGCATCGCAGGACACCATGCTCTGGATGGTCACCCTGCCGGTTATTAAAGGCTGCAGAGGTATTGTGTTCTACGCCATGGATCTTGCCCTGATGAGCGGGAACATGACCGATGAAGGGAGTTTAAGATACCCGAACATCATGCAGAACTGGGGTCCAAGCCGAGATGTGGGTAACATCGATCTTACCGGCAGGATTCACCGGGCTGTAGCCTCACTTACCGGGAATGGTCCCGGCGGGGGTCCTGACTTCCTCTCAGCGATGATCGATACGAATTTCAGGGCGCTGCCGCTGACAGAGGCCTTTAACTGCATGATTAACCCTGTCTCTGGAGTAGTCGCTGTTCCATCAGACACCACTCTCAATTTCATTGCACTTGAGAACCAGCAGAACGGTACGGTACTTATGCTGGTTTCTAACGAGTCGGGAAGTGTTCTCGACGAAGGCAGAGGGATCTGCTTTCCTCAAAGGTTTTCCGGGGATTATACATTCAGTGTCGTGGACGGCTTCAGCCCGGTACAGCGGGTAATATCCGGTTCAATACCAGCACTCGACATACTCACACCGGCCGATTGGAGCCAGAAACTGACTCTGGACTTCTCCGGTATGTCCTCTGTCACCGTTTCACTTCTGGAGTTACGGCCGGCATTAACAGCTTCCGAACCCGGAAACAGCGCCTTCATGGAAGTTAGAGCCACCGGCGGGGCTGTATGGGTTAGGTTCAATGCTGCTGATGGAGAGATGAGTGAACTCGTTCTGTACGACCTTGCCGGCAGAAAGGTAAAAACGATATGGAGCGGGGTTGGATTTCCTGGTATTAAAGTATTGGCCCTGCCCGGAAACGATCTGCCATCCGGAATCTACTTCGTGACACTCATCTCAGGTGATGTCTTCATTTCAGAAAAGGTTACTCTCCTGAACTGACACGTACTATCTGAACCTGCGCCCAAATCCCCTCCTTCTGGAGAACAGCCATAGAGCAATAAGGCAGAGAGGCCACACCCAGTACATCCATTTCACGAAAATTATCATACCCGATTCCAGAATCCTCAGGACAGCCAGCCAGATGAACACGCTCCATTCGGATAACAGTGATCCTGCTGATGCAAATGGCCCGAGAAGTGTCATGAACCCGGTAATCATGGTTGTAAGCATGAAAGGGAACGAGATAACCGTAGCAACTGGAGCTACAGGACTAAGTCCGCCGTATCGGAACGAAACCAGTGGAGCCAGAGCAGTAGTTACCACCACACCTGCGAATGCAATTGACAGTATCCATCCTGCCCTGCACCGAAACTGCTTCCCGAGAATTATCAGGCTCAGGACAGCTCCGAATGACATCTGTGCGCCAGTATCATTGAGTACATCACCCCTTGAAGCAGCAGTAAGCACGATTACCGCAACTGACCATACGAAGAGTAGTTCAGGCCTTCTTCCTGATGATTGCCATACAACAATTACAAGCAGAAGCATAAGCCCTGCTCGTGCAGTAGAGGCTCTCGCTCCAGACACGAACACGTAAATGAAAATTGTAAGGATAACTGAAAGTATGGAAAGCCAGCCTTTTCCGAAGAGTTTTCTAAATATTGCAAGCATTATACCTGAGAGAATGCCTACATGCATGCCTGAGAGAGCCAGCAGATGTGAAGTACCGGTATCTCTGAACACACCGCGAACAACCTGCGGCAGGTTTCCCCTTTCTCCTACAAGAAGCGCTGATACTAGTGAACTTGCTTCCCGGGATGCGATTTTTCCGGATAGACCAGTGCTGACGGCTTTCCGCAGACGATCCTGCAATAAGGATGAAGGAATTGGATGGAACGTGTAGCTGTCCATGAATCCTTCATTCACAGAACCGATTATTATGACTGAATCCCCTCTGCTGACAGCTCCGGAAAGCTGCCTGCCGGATGCCCAGACGGTATTCCAGGCATTGTTAGATAGAACTGCACCAGCTGTTGTGGTTGTTTCAACGCGGCAGCGCCATACACCAGCCGCAGTTACGGAATCACCAGTAATTGTTATGCTTCCAGCATTGAAATTTGCTCCAGCAAGAAATGAGACGGAACAGAGAACGATAATGCCGCCTTTTCGAAGGCCCGCAGTAATAAGAATTATCCCGGCTGGAAGTGCGGCTATCCATATTTGAGAGAAGCACTGGAAGGGTGTATAATATCCTGCCAGAAAAAGAACCGTGAAAAGGAAGAGTGTTTTGCTTAAAACCATTGTACCTTCAGCTTACTCAGAATCACTTTGCAGTTCAAGTGGTATGCCTCTGTTCATACTGGATAACCTGCGGAGCGCTTTCAATGTAGGATCCGTTTTCAGAACAGCGGAAGCCTTATACCCGGCAGCGGTATTCCTGACCGGTATATGCTGCAGGCCGGGCAACCGCAAGCTCAGTCATACATCGAGGGGAACCTACGCTGTTGTTCCCTGGATGTATTTCAATAAAGCTGCAGACGCCGCAATATGGGCAAAAGACAGCGGTCGAATGCTGGTAGCTGTAGAGAATTCAGAGGATGCCGTTCCGCTCTGGGATGCTCATTTTGATCTCTCAAGTGCTTTCATGCTGGGTAATGAAGCCGATGGGCTGAGTCCTGATATTGCCGAAATGGCCGATCTCAGTATCTATTATCCGCAATCCGGAACACGGAAATGCATCAACGTATCTAGCACCGCGGCTGTTATCGCTGCGGAAATTCAGCGAAGAATATGGCTTGAATCGAGCACTCTAAGTATCTAACCTGATTTTAACAGCTTATTCATCTATAACATATCGCTTCAAAATACTGGATCTCACCCTAATAATCGGAGCTCAAGTCCTGTTTTCAATCCTTTCCAGTTTGATAGCCTCAATCAGCTTGATTGACTCTTATTTGCACTCAATAACCGCGATTCAATCTACTTAGCATGTTAATGCTTTTTAATCAAATCGCGGTTCATTATGCTCTCCAGGATTGTCCAAGAGGTTAGGGCTAGAAAACTACGATCTTTGTTGTTTCCAGAACGCTTGTGCCTTCGTGCAAAACGATCAGATACATACCAGTTCCCAGAACAGACCTGTCCAGTCTGATAGTATTGCCTATCCCTGGTTCATTAACATCTGACTCAAGAACAAGCCTGCCGGAAACATCAAATACTCTTAGTGAAGTATTATCCGTAGCATTCAGAATCTCGAATTCCGAGTTACCATTTGTGTTAAGTCTGCATTCAAGAACAGGAGATATAACTTCATCGCCCATGCTCAAATCATCTGAGCCTGTATAGGGTATCCTTAACAACGATGCAGAGTATAGAGGCATTTCCGTGCAATAAATAGCAAGTTTTCTTATTTCACGATCAGGTCTCGAATGTGACATTACTTGCAGACATTCTGCACTTGAAGCCTGTTGACAATACCCACTTGTGGGATCCCAGCCACCAAAACACTCAATTGAACCGAAATCGTCGGCAATATGATTTATGAAGACTATATAAGGAACTTCATCTTCAGCATCCCGGCACATCAGCATATATATGTCACCTGTTTGATTATGCTCGAATGCCAGGAAGTTAACCGATTTGGAATTAAGTGCTGGGTTGGTTCCCAGTCTATCAAAAGCGTTAAATGCATCATCTGCATCGAGTATCGTATAATTGGCATCATCGAGTATGATGTCCAAAAAATTTGGAGCTTCAGCTAGTTGGTTCCCAGTGAGCATTTCGACAGTGTCATGTATTCGCGCCACCATGTTCACATTAGTGGAACCATCAGGACTGGGACCCCAACTGGTCATTACATCAGGAAAGCCAGCTACTCCCGCACCTGGACCAACCGCATCAGATCTGAGAGCCATTCCCAAAGAGTAGAAGCTGAGTCCCCTCGCGCCGTGAACAATAGGTGCTACAGTCAGATAAAGCAGATCATTATTGACAGTCGAGCCGGTGATGTTAGTACCCGGACAAGTGCGAAGGCTGCTTTGCATAGCCCTTCCGTAGCTTTGCACATTCGCCATCAGGGCATTGGATCTACTTGTACTTGCTACTCCGTACTGGTACTCAAGGTCGTAAGCACCTGTTCCAAGGGTGTTAATATAGGGAGCTTCACTGCACATGTTCCCGAAGTATATAGCCTGGGAAGCCTGATCAGGATAGATTGCTGTACTCGCTGTTGAAGTATAGTTGTTCATCATACTGAGTCTTCTAGGTGTGGTTCTAAGATCTTCTATCAGAACATCAGTAAATGCTCTCTTTGTATGTCTGTTTCTTATCGTACCTATGAATTGCCATTCTGAACAACCGTCGTATTCGATGTCTTCAGAACTCGGAAATCCAGAAGTGTACTTAGAATATTCGTAATTCCCGTTAGAGTCTATGAAGAAAAACCTTGGCCCTGAGCGTCCAACACCCTCAAATCCAATTCCCTGAACATCCTGTGCACTTGAGAAACTGAAGTTATACAGATCACAAGTAGTAAAGACGTTGTCGAAGTCGAATTTACCTGGATTATCTGAATCCCAGCCGGAAGAACCGTGAATCAGTTTAACATCTTCGCTGCCAATCGGATTAACGACAGCAACAATCCTGTCAACTGCAGGTGTAAAGTGGTTCTCTCCAAGATCTCTGAATGGCGTGACAGCACTTCCGACCATACCCTCATCGAACAGGTAGGTGTAGGGACTTGAAACAACCCAAGTCTCAGTGGGAGCTTCGATGTCATTGTATACAACCACATAGTCTCCACCACTCTCATAGAGAATGAACCCAGATCTCCTATGTGGGTAGGCGGCTCCCCAGAAACGTCCCCACACGGCGCCTTCCGGTATAAATCCAGATGGAAGCTGCATCGATGGAGCGGCCGGCAGGGCGGATTTCAGACTGATGTCATTACCGAGGCTGTTCTTACCAAATACCGCTACGGCATACGCGCCAGTGGATTTCTCCTGTCCGCACCATAGTATCCTCAGGTCCGAATGACCGATCACACCAGTGCACAGGCCACTGGGCGCTCTGTTCATGAGGTAATCAAGCTCTCCAACGGAGAAGAGCACATTGCTATAGTATTCCGAACCTATGCTGCCTGGAAAAGTATCTTTGATGATATCTGACCCGTTGTTAAAAATAACTCTTGCATCTGGAGACAGTTCTCCTCCAGGATTCCAGCATACCAGTGCGGAACTAAGATTATGACTTCCGGTTGATCTATCACCGCAATCATTACTCTGAATCGAACTTGATGTAGTCACAAAAGGCCAGGGTGTATTTATTTGAAGAGTTTCCCCCGTAGGTTGAAGGTACATGTTTCCAATAGCATCCTCACCCATAACATTTGATATTCTAAAAACTGTGATATCGCCATTTGATGCAGCTGATTGTTCCCTTGTTATTGACCATACCTCATCTCTCGTTGTATATGCCGAGTAGTAATTGCCCTCGCTTTGTATCAGGTCGCAGACACCTCTCATTGCAACTTGATCAGTTGTAAAGTTGCTCTCATTCGACCAGACGAGAGAGGGATACCAGTCAAACATTCCATAGTCAATATTCGACCAGAAGTTGAACGTCGTCGCGGCAAGAGTTCCATAGATTGTGGATAAGTATGGGTCCACAAGGCTCGGAATCGAGCTTGCAGGAGCTGCCAGGAACGTACCGAACGGGATACCGAAGTTGCTGTTCACTAATGCCGATACTGATTCAAAATCCTCGAGATATGTTGTTCCCGAATTATCGGGTTCGTCGAACCCGTGTATTGCAATCCAATCTCCTTGTAGACGGGGAGGAGACTGGATCTCATAGTTGCTCAAAACCTCTAGCACTTTCGCATTGTGGGTTTCACCAGAACCATCTCCTCCGGAATTGGTAAAACCACCAATCATGACGTTTAGCCCAAGAGTTCTGGCCTGTGTTGCCACAGGTAAGAGTCGATCGTATGGTGGTCCTTGCTCTGCATCCTCTCTTGGTTCATCCCTGATGAGAATTGCATTAACACCGGAAGCTCTTGCAGATAAAAGAAATTCACGATAAAACTCTTCAGCCCATCTTGAAGCAATACCGAGATAATGATCCCTATATAAATCCAGAATCACGAAACCCTGTCTTAAATCCCAGCATACCGGAAACATCTCAGTACCATTGAATTCGAAGTTGCTTCCGTGGGTTGAACACAAATTCTTACCTGTCGCCGACGGACTGAACACCAAAACCGCAAGTAGCATTAAGGGAATTAACCTTAACGTCTTACCAAGTATACCCCTCATGATTTCTCCTATCATGTATGTTAACATGTTACCCCTTAGCGAAAGCTTATAATATATGGATATATATACAAGTCAATAGTATACTTATTGATTGTATTCTTGTACAGAACAGACCATATCAATCGAATCCTCAAACACCTTGATCTATGGAAGATCCCAATCCCTAACCTGAGTTTCTGGAAATAATTTGTGAACCGTTTCATTCGTGAACATCAAACCTTTTTGGAACGACATCTCGAAGATAGAGGTAGGCTGTTTGTTAACAGGTTATGTGATTGCAGATAATCAATTGTCCTTTTACTCTCAGTCGTTTTACATGTATAATCATGGTCCGAATATGGTCTGAGTCTTGCGTCATGCATGAAGCAGAGACCCAGTATGATCAAGCAGGAGGATTTCAGTTATGGAACGATTTGCGATAAATCAGCATCGATCACTGTTAATAGCCGTCATTGGGGTCATCATCATCCAGCTCATAGGAATCCTCGTTCTTACACCAACCAGTTTTGATAGTTTCGAATACCTGTCCATCAGCCAGGCCATTCTGCAGGATGGGGAATACTCAGCCCCCCCTGCACTCAACGGATTCGATGCCTTTCCGGGGGAATCACCGACTAACATGAGACAGCCGGGGTACCCAGTGTTCCTGATAGTGTTTTACTGGCTGCTTGGTTCTCGATTCCTCATCGTTCAACTAATGCAACTGCTCCTCAACACCCTCTCTCTCTGCCTCATCTACATGACGGTTAAGCGTATCTTCAGCGATCGCTTCAGGGATGCTGCGATCCTATTCGTGGTACTCTACTTCCCATGGCTGCTTATCTCAAGCAGCATTCTAACGGAATCCCTTTTCACCTTCCTCCTCTGGCTCTTCATATATTCCTTAGCCAGGTATCAAGAGAATTTACGCTTTCTAAATGGGATGATATCCGGAGTAATTTTTGGAGCCCTGGTACTCACGAAACCAGCAGGGCTTGTTATAGGCATTACATGTTCTGTAGCGATGCTACTCATCCTTCAATGGAAGCGGTTTAGAAAGTTGATACCTCCTCTCCTTCTCGGAACGCTCCTTCTGGTCCTTCCCTGGATGTTTCGCAATCACATGTCTCTGGGGAAACTCACCTTCATGCCGACCACTTCCGGCTATAACCTCTGGGTGGCAAGTCTGCCGATTGGAAGCAATGCTTGGATGGAAGTCGACGAGTTCCAGGTCGCCACTAGGGACGGATACTACATCGATGCCCAATCCTCCGCCAGGTTTGAGGAGTTCGCCATGCAGAATTTCGAATCGGATGGTGTTATCCGAGTAGTCACTCGTGCTATAGCTCGTTCCGCCCTTGCCTGGTCCAGGTTTCCCGGATCGGGTGGTCGATACGGTCTGAATCTTATCTACATCGGATCCACACTTCTCCAGCTTGTGATTCTTGGATTCGCAGTAGTGGGCATCGTGAACCTGAGAAGCAGGGTGACTTGGCTTTTAATAATGCCTGTACTTGGACTGACTTTACTGCTTCCCCTGACAAAAGGCTTGACGAGATACCTTCTACCTGGAATCCCTGCGATCGCCCTATTCGCCGGACAGGGCTTCCTCTGTGTATTCGATCGAATCCAAGATAAGCTAAAGATGAACAGGAAACTCACCACCGGATGAGCAAGTCTAGCGAAGCAGCTTATTCTTCTATAACACTAGTCTATCACTACGAATCGCTGAACCAGTTCGTGTCCTGAAACTCTCATTCTGATCATGTATACGCCCGAAGGAAGATCATTCATAGTGAAGGAGTATGCCCCGGCAGCAGATATGCAGTCTACCGGAGAAGATACAAGTCTCCCCGATACATCAAAGACCGATATGGATACTGCCCCTGATTCTGTCAGGGCATATCTGATGATTGCCGATTCGCTGAACGGATTCGGGTATACAGGAAACAATTGTGCATTATTCAATTCCGGTTCCGTTTCAATACCCAGAGACTCACAATTCCCTTCAGAATCAACCTTGAGGAGCAGAATATCATCATTATCAGGCGGTTCAACCGCTGTATAGATTCCTGTGGAAACAAAGCCGCTGTCTGCAGTGCTGTAGATGTATCCCAGTCTACAGCTCTCATACTCCTTTTCCCATACAAGGTCACCATTATTGTTGAGCCGGGTGAGTACTCCTGATTCGTTATCCATTCCGCACGCGACAACGTCACCATTCTCAGCAATGCAAACATCGATGTACATTATTTCTGGAATTGCTGTTTCGTATTGCCATTCAAAACTTCCCGATGATGAAATACCCACCACCCGTCCGCTGATCGAAGCGAATACGTAACCGGAGCTGGTTACTTCGATACCCCAGATTCGCCAGGTTGTGGAAGAACAAGGGTACGTATTCTCCCAGATAATACCTCCCTCTTGAGATAATTTTATCACGTAATCCATTGATGACGCACCACCAGCAATGAGACAATTCTCGGAATCCTCAACGATGGAATAGAGGGATGCATCCGGCAACACTACATGCCACTGGTAATTCTCCAGACTGTCCAGTTTCATGACATAACCTTTATCATGAAATTCCATCTCTCCACATATCGCATACCCTCTGTCACTGGTCTGTATTATGCAATACTGAGAAATGTCCTCATAATAACTCAATTCATCGTAAACTCTGGTTCGAAGGACATTACCCATGAGATCGGCCCAGTCAATATTAATAAGATAATCTCCGCCGGTAAAAGAATCGTATGCTGTTACAAGTTCTTCATTCTGATTTTCACAGAGAGAATAACCCCATAAGCGGTTGTCCTGCACAAGCACTTCTCCGTACTCGTCCGTTCTGAGGAATGTCCAGTTAATTGAATTGGTCGTACATACATAGCCCCCATTCGATGTTTCGATAACATCAAATGGTGCCGCCCAGCCATCTATCGTCTCATAAATTTTCAGAAAAGTGATATCTGCATATAAAGATGATAGAAGAAAAGTCATTATCAATAGTACAATTAAAGAGCAGCGCATTTCATACCTCCAATTATTATAAATTCCCCTGCAGTATAAATATGCATAATACTTACCATAGGAATATAGAACGCTTATATTGTTACCCATGTAAATAATATGATTGTTTTTTCAGAATATCTCGCAGATTGGGAGACTCTATAGATATTATCCTGTTACAGGATCAGTGCTGGGCTTCCAGCCAGTTTCTGCCGATACCGGTGTCGACAACAAGAGGAACGGCAAGCTCATACGCTGATTCCATTTCATCTCTGATAATTGCTGCAACCTGCTCTGCGGAGTTCACCGGAGCCGATGCAACAAGCTCATCGTGCACCTGAAGAACAAGACCGGAATCGGGTATATCCTGCAGCCTGCGGTCAACGTTAAGCATTGCGATCTTAATGATATCTGCTGCGGATCCCTGAACCGTGGTATTTATCACCATGCGCTCCATTGCGTTCCTGGTGGTTCCCCTTGCGGATCTGAATCCCTTGAACTCACGCCTCCGTCCAAGGATGGTTCTTGTTTCCTCATGTTCCTCCGCATACTCAATACATCTGCTGAAAAAGGAATCAAGTTCTGGATAAGTTTCGAGATATCTGGTTATTATTCCGGCGGCTTCCCCCCTGCTTACATTCAGTCTGTTGCTCAGTCCCCAGGAACTGATACCGTAGAGTATCGAGAAATTAACTTCCTTGGCTTTCCTTCTATGTGCAGGAGATGAGTCTCCGAACAGAGCCTCAGCGGTGGAGCTGTGAATGTCCTTATTCTCTTCGTAAGCCTGCCTGAGACTACCCGGCCCTGCCAAATGCGCGAGTATCCGAAGTTCTATCTGAGAATAGTCGGCTGTAATGAGTACCTGATTGTCCTCTCCCGGTACGAAGCATCTTCTCACCTCGCGCCCCCTGCTGGTCCGTACAGGTATATTCTGAAGGTTGGGGCTGCTGGAACTCAGTCTTCCGGTAGCTGTGACTGTCTGACTGAAACTTGTATGTATCAGACCATCTCTCTCGCAGACGTATCCGGGCATTCTTTTGATGTATGTGTTCAGAAGTTTTGAGAGCTCTCTGTGCTGAATAACCGTTTCAACGAACCTGTGCTTGCCTCTCAGCTTTTCCAGAACATCTATACTGGATGAGAGTTTACCCTTACCGGTTTTCTTAACAGGTGTGAGACCGAGAACTTCGAACAATGTATGGGAGACCTGCGAGGGACTGTTCAGATTGACAGGAAAACCGGCGATTTCCCTTGCTTCCTCCTCAAGCTCCCGTTCAGTATCTGAAAATTCCGATTCCAGTCTTGCAAGTGATTCTGTATCGAGGCCGATACCCCGCTTTTCCATATCCGAGATCACTCTGATAAGAGGAAGTTCGAGTGAATCGTACAGATTCAGCAGTTTTTCATCCTTTTCAAGTTCTTTTCTCAGTATCCTGTTCAGTGCAAGTGCGGTTGCCGAATCGCAGCCGCAGTACTCCGCTACTTTCACTGTTTCAACATCTGCCAGTGATACTGCGCCGCCAAGGAGTTCGCGGTACTCGACCATTGGTCTCCCGAGCCACTTTACAGATAGACTCGAAAGGGAATGAGACTGTACCTCGGGCCGCAGAAGGTAATCCGCTATCATGGGATCACCAGCCAGCCTGCCGATCCGGAGACCCATAGATTCAAGAATGTGAATATCGTACTTCCCGTTCTGGGCCACTACCAGCCTGTCTTTAAGTATTCTGCTCAGAACCGGAACGACCTCATCGATAGAAACCGCATCTGTTCCGGAAAGAGGTATGTAGACTGCATTCTTTTCGGAAGTTGTCAGGGATATCCCAACAGGATCAGCCTGGAATGGGCGTTTTGAAGTGGTTTCGGTATCAAGTGCCAGAAAACTCTCCCGGAGGTTGTCAAGGTCAAATTCTTCCAGTTCCCCAATACTTCCTATTACGGATGTTGAACACCATTTCGTGGAAGGTTCGTTCCCGAGTGCACCGAAAAGGTCGCCGGGGAGGCTGATTCCCATTCTGCTCAGTATGCTCTGCATGCCCATGGCGGAAAGTATCGAAGAAGCTGTTTTCTCATCCGGATGCTTCATTTGCAGCTCTTCGAGGGAGATATCCATTTGTTGGGCTGGTACGAGTGATATCAGTTTCCGGCTGAGATACACCATTTCCCTGCTGTTCTCAAGTTTACTGCGGACAGATTCCGGTAATACATCTGTTATTGACCCGTAAATCCCGTCGATGCTCTGGAATTTCTGCATAAGATTAAGCGCAGTCTTTGGTCCGATACCTTTAGCGCCGGGTATATTGTCCGAGGAATCGCCCGTAAGGGCAAGGAAATCAGCAACCTGGTCAGCACGGACACCCATCAGGCCTTCAACATCGTTCTTCCCTATAAGGGTCTCCTGACCTCCTCTCCTGCCCGGTCTGATTATAGTCACACCGTCTCCAGCCAATTGGAGAAGGTCTTTATCCGGGGAGAGGATCTCCACTTCATCGCCTCTGGCGACTGCCTTCTGCGAAAGCCAGGCGATTATATCATCGGCCTCTAATCCTTCCTTCTCCAGAAGCGGGAATCCTAAAGCTGGTATCAACTCTCTTGCATATGCGGACTGTGTGCGGAGTTCCTCAGGCATTGAAGGGCGGTTGGCTTTGTAGGCTGGAAATAGTTTCTTACGGAAAACAGGAGACGGATGGTCGAATACTGCGATTGTAACAGAAGGCTCCCGGGAGTCATTCAAATTGATGATTTCGCGAATCAAATAGGACAGGCCGCTGGTATTGGTTCCATCCTTTGCCCTTAGCGGGGAACGTATCATGGCGAAATGACCTCTGTAAAGAAGAGCGTTGCAGTCGATAAGAAGGTACTTTTTCTCATTCATCTGAAACCATTTTCATCAATCCCATGCAGGCGGTGAGAACTTCATCGGTAGAGATATCACTAAGACACCCGGGTACGCCTTCGGGGCATTCACGTTTAAAACATGGTGAACATTCGCGATCGGTTGTTACTGCTGCAGTGAATCTGCCCGTTGGTGCTGTCCAAAGAGGGGATGTAGAACCGAATATTGTAACCGTAGGGATTCCAAGCACAGCCGAAAGATGAACTCCTCCCGAATCGTTTCCTACTGCAAGCTCGGCTGCAAGAAGGCCCGAAGCCAATCCGGAAAGTGTGAGATCCGTTCTGACTTCAGCGAGCGGTACGCCTGAGGATATTTCTGTAAGACCAGGTTTCTCTTCGGGGGAACCGTAGAACACGGATGGAAGCCCTCTGCTTTTAAAAATCCTGTTTGCAAGTTCCCGGAAATGGGGCCACATTTTAGCGCTCCCGTACCTTGCACCCGCGAAATATGCGGTATGCGGTTCTCCTTCCGGTTCAACCGCGGGTTTCAGCGCCGACGGAGTTCCCGAACCACCAGCAGCAAGAGCAAGCTTATCGTAATCGGCAGAATGGTGATGAGAACGGTCAGAAGGGGGGTTTAGCGCATTCGTGAGAAGGAATCCCCTCATATCTGTCCTGTATCCTATCCGCTGTGGTATACGCGACAGTAAACCCGCAAATGCGGATCTGAAAGAATCTGTCATGAGAAGAAGCGTTGAAAATTCGCTCCCTTTCAATCTTCCGGCAGTAAAGACGTTTGTAGATGGGAAAAATACTGGGATAAGCCCGGATACTCTTGGATGACTCCATAAACTCATGCCCGGGTATTGCCGCGCAAGGATGGAAATGGCCGGTAATGACATGACAAGATCTCCTAGCCAGTTGGGTGTTCTGACGATCAGTGTCACGTCAGGTCTCAAGTTACCACCCTTTTTTCAGGAGCCTGATCCACGCTTCAGCAAATTCCTCCTCGTCCCCTGCCGGTTCTCTATCCTTCCATTTGATGAATGTCCTGGATCTATCAATGCCTACGACAGGCACACAGTGCGCGCATGCGTCTCCCCATAGATCATCCGAATCGGTTATTACGGCGGATGCGTCGGCAATAATCACCGTCTTTATCTCCCTGTCCAGATGATCAAAATCACTGTTTTTGCCGGAGAGTGAAACTGTTCTGAGCGGTATTTCAGCCCTGCTTTTTTCGAGAATTGATATAGCGGATGGTGTTGTGACAATATAGGGCAGCATCCTTCCTGAAACAGGGGCAATCTTATGCTCCACGATCTCTTCCATCCTATTAGGAACAGAGGGTTTCCAGTCAGCATCGTAAGCAAGCCCTATCGCACTGCACATTTCCGAAAGCATATCCGGATAGACTTCCGCTTCGGTCTTAACTCTGAGATTGATGTATGAAGATGAATGGTTCAGGGGAGCCATACGTATTCTACAGGTCGTGCCGGAAAGCACTCTTTCAGCGTCATTTTGAACTTCAGCATAGGGATATATCAGGATCGTTCCGTCTGAAATGGAATCCGCTTCGAACGTATCTGGTATCGCGGGGCGACCTTCGTAGGAATGGACCGAGGGTCGTGTGCGCAGCATATTGAACAGATCGCTGTCTCTTCTACTGCATACAACAACGATGTTTTTACCCGGGAATTCCCGCTGAAGTGTGTTTGTTATATAGATAGCCGGCCAGACATCCGATTCCTCGGGTCCTGAATAAATCAGGAATCCGGTCGGATCGATAAGATCATCGGGCAGGTGGATGACACTGTTTTTCAGCCTTGCAGCGCCCCTCCTCCCTCCCATGATATTTCTCAAGACTTTTGGAAACACATTTTTCATTCCAGATCCTCCAGAAGAGCCGCTGCGAAATGCCTGGAGATGAAAGTGTACTCATCTCCTGCGTATACCGATTGAAGTATGGACATCGCCTCACCGAACCTGTCCTGTTCCTGATAGTTCAGAGCCAGCGATATCAGAGGCAGGCTTTCTCCGGGAAAGTTACCCGCAAGAAATACAGCAATATCTCCCGCTTCATCGTAACTCCCGGTCTGGATAAGAGCGAAACTGAGATCAAGGGCCGAATAGAAGCGCTGTCGTGCCGATTCCGCCAGCGTAAGGGATAGTCTGAACTGCACGACAGCTTCCTCAGCATCTCCCCTGAACTGTGCTGCAAGCCCCCTTGCTCTGCTCTGAAGCCACATGCTTCCAGCAACAGCATCGAGGGCTTCGCAAGCTTGTTGCGGCATACCGCAGTTCCAGCTTAGTCTCGCATACCAGAAATCGAGAAATGAAGATTCGAAAGGAAGCTGCTCAAGCTGCATAATAAGATCGAAGGCATGTTCGCTGCTTCCGGAGTAAAGGGCTTCCTCAAGGAATCTGCAAAGGATCCTTGCCTCTCCGGAGATATCGGTATCTTCGTAATAAGCCTGTCCGGCAGAAACGAAATCACCTGCGATCTCCAGATCAGCTCCGTTCGTCAGAAACAAAGATAGAATAAGAGCCAGGTTTAAAAACATATTCTACTCCAGAAAACGTGATAGCATCCTTCTGAGAAGGCGGAGGTAACTCAGAAGGCCGGTTAGAGCGGAAAGGAGAGCAATTATCGTCATGGGTGTATATAAAGATTGGAATATATGCTTCGAAGGGAAGGCAAGTTTTCCAACCGCTGTTATCAGAAGAAGATAACTTGCAAGTACCGCAAGACGTTCTCCTGTGGTTATTGTAACAACAGGTATATGAATGCTCCAGGATATAGCTGCAAGCAGAAAAAGAAGAAGAAGATGATAACCGGCAAGTATACCGGCAACTACCGTATCAATGGCTCCAAGAGAGAATGCCAGCGCCAGAAGGGTTATCGATATGAACAGTTTGTCAGCAATGAAATCCATGACCTTACCTGCGTAGGAAGTTTTTTTCAGTCTTCTGGCGACCCATCCGTCAAGGTAATCGGAAACAGCACAGGCAAGTATAACCCAGAATAGCAGATAGAGGTTCATTGACCTGTAGATTATGATAATCACCGCTGCAGCTCCAACGAAGCGTACCCAGGATATTGCAGCAGGGATAATTTCAAAACTGCCTGCAATCTGCTGTGTTTTTTCCTGAATATCGAGATTCAGCTGCTTAAGAAAAGCCCAGCCTTTTCTGGTATCGGTTATCATTGCCCGTCTCGTTCACGGATGCCTGCTGAAAAGAGGCTGTCAAGGGATCTCATGCCTATCCAATCCCTGTCCCAGTGGTACGATGACGAAAAAAACTGTGAAGCGATCATATCAAGATCTGACGCTCCCACAAAAAGGTCGGGATGGAAACATCCTTCCTGTGAACTATTCATCCATCCCATGTGGAGTATTGCTGCAAGCGTATAAGCATAATCGTCATCTTCAAGATCGGGAGGAATGGGAAGATCCAAAGTCATAATGCTGTGCATATCGAATCGACCATACCATGAAAGGGCTATACCGAGATCCCTTCTGGATACGGGTATGCTAACTCCTCTGCCCTCCATCCATACTTCGGCATACTCCGTTCTGCCTGAAGCCACAAGGAGATGCACCAGGGGTATAAGAGCTTTCCTGTTTCCATTATTCAGCTGAAGTAACAAGGATGCCTCACCGACTGGAGATTCAGCGGCTGAATAGTTAAACAGGCCGTATCCCGAAGCCATAAGCCAGAAATCAGGGCTGGTGTAAATGGGGGCGGCAAAAATGGAAGAATGCAATAGAACCAGAACGGAAAGAAGCAGAATGGAGCGGGTAACGGGGGTCGAACCCGCGACATTCAGCTTGGGAAGCTGACACTCTGCCAACTGAGTTATACCCGCTCCGTTTTGATGATGTGAATTGCTTCTCATAATAAGGTCGCCATTTTCTGGACAATTTTGTATTCAAGAACCCCGGAATAAACAGCTCTTGCTTCACCCTGGAGCCACCAGCCGATGGTGTTCTTTCCAACTCTCAGCTTCTGGCCGCTTCTTACTGTAATATCGATGGGAAGATTCATTTCATGGATTCTGTTTGCACATATCGCTGAGGCTACAGCGCCTGTACCACAGGCCAGTGTCTCCCCCTCAACACCCCTCTCCCAGGTCCGCAGCTCAAGTTCAGAAGCTCCTTTTATCGTGACAAAATCAACATTCGCGCCCTGTTCTCCAAAAAGAGTGTGTTTCCGTAGTTTCGAAGCAAGCAAGGGGAAAGATAAATCTTCAGATCCATCAAGTATTACAACTGCATGTGGCACGCCGGTATCCAGGAATGACAGATGCAAATCGGCTGATTCCAGGTTAATCAGGCGGTCAAGATAATGTATTTCAGGATCGGTCATCCATAATCTTACACTGTCCTGAGAGGTTATTTCAGCGGAATGAACTCCCGCATCACTTCTGAAATGGATAACCCCGCTTTCGGGAACAATACCCTTTGAAGCTGCATAACTGACCATGCATCTTGCGCCGTTCCCGCACATTCCGGCACTTATTCCATTGTTGTTGTAGTACTTCATATGGAAAGCGTACTCGGGATCACCGATCATCTCGAGTATTCCATCCGCGCCCACAGAAAGGCCCCTGACACACAGGTTTCTGATTAATTCTGTCGAAATAACAGGATCAAGTGATGAGTCCCTGTTATCAAGAACTATGAAATCGTTCCCTGCACCGCTCATCTTTACGAATTCCAGTTTCATTCCGGTCCCCTGTCGGTTATTAACTGCAGCTCAGATGAAGCCTGACTATTGCCCGGATCTTCTTCCAGTACAAGCTGGTATTCTGCTTCAGCATTTTCAAACAGTCCCTCGGATGCATACAGTCTGGCAAGTAGAAGCCTTAACTCATTCCTGCTTCCGAACCAGTAAATGAACGTTTCGATATCCTCAGCAAGATGATCCAGACTGTAGCTTCCCTGAATATACAACTGAATCAGATCGTTGAGCATCTGTTCTAAAACACTCTGTGGACCCCCGCCGGATATTCCAAGGAGGAATGCTCCGGAAAGCATTTCAGGATCGCTTGATTCTATAGCTCTATCCGCCAGAACTCCAGATGATGCCCTCTGGTCCAGCATGAGATCCCTTGCCGTATCATAGCCGTCGTAACAGTGCATGTACCTCTCTTCAAAGAGGAACCCTCTTGGAAGAGTCTCACCGCTCCCCTCTCCAATCCTGAATACTCGAAGTGATGGCCCCCCAAATACTGGTATCAGGTTCGAGAGCAGTTCAGGTGAGTAATGCATCCTCAGGGCAACCGAATGGTCCGGCACCTCCTGCAGGCCGGCAAGGTAAAGAAGACCTGAGAAACTCTCATCAAGGAGAAAATCGGCCTGATATACAACTAAACTGCATTCCTTTTCCAGCATAAAAGAGATAAGGCTGTCCTCGGGCATGAATAAGACCTTCGCGAATCGTAAGATGGTTCTTCGATTATCGCTGTTTTCAAAGAAAGTATGAGTAACGACCGGTCGCTCCGCATATGCGGATAGGAGCCCTGAAATATGCCAGAAACTCATTATTGCTTCATCAGTATCTGTTTCCAGGCGCGCCCACTGCAGGAATGAATCGAGTTCTGTGTCATTCAGTAATGATGATGAGTTTCTGTACTGCAGACCGGTTTCGGAGATTAGCTCCGATACATGTCCGGGAAATACAGATTGCAGGAGTATCAGTGACAGAGCGGGAATAATGAACCAGGTTTTTCGAAGGGACAATGAAATTACCGGGATAAGAGCAATCGCAAGAAGTACAAGAAGCCTGTCAAAGAAAAGATAGCTCGCAAGCGAGAGAAATAGGAACCAGAAAATGAGCTTACCTTTCTTCTCACTGAAAAATTGCCGCAATCCGGGTATTGCCGCAGCAATGGGAATCCCGAACAGAAGCAGGAATTGTGCGGGCGTGGGACTGGTGTACCCTGGAACCCAGAAAAGTCTGGCGTCATCAGAAAGGAGCTGGGGGTTTGAAGGATGTGAGAACATGAAACGGATCTTCGCCATAATGACAGCCGATACATGTCCGGCTGACCCTGGACCGGCTATTGTAGAACACAGTGCGAGCAGAGTTCCACCAGCTGGGATCCAGATCAATTTCGGTCTTCTTAAAACCATTAGTACAGCCATTACTGAAGAGGGGCTTACTAGAGCACCGTCGTGCCTCATATGTGAAAGAATCAATGCTGCTGATAGCTGTGCCGCTGCAAGTGATATGCGGAGGGCAAATGGAATGTCACCCCTTCGGTAATTTCTCCAGTAAAGATACAGAAAAAGAAAAAACGTTATAAAAGCCGAAACCTTCCAGGCGGCAAGCGCAACAAAAAGAACAAATCCGGCGATGATGGATGTAATAAGAGTATTTCTGCTTCCTGATCCATCCCGTTCTCCGTTCGAAACCGCCTTTTCTATAAGCCAGGCAAGCGCTACCAGTAATGGTAATGCGACAGTTTCGCGGTAAAACGATTCTCCTCTCGCACGTATGAGCGCGGGAAATAGAAAAGCGTAAAGAGCAGAACCTGCAAGGGCTGATGTTATTGTGTAATCGGCAGCACGCATCCAGAGGTATAGAAAAGGAATGGTTAAGAGGGGAAATAGAAGAGAGAAGATTCCTATGAAATAATCAAAATCTCCTCCAGTTATTCTATGAATTCCCCCGGCTACGTACTCTTCAAAAATAGAATTCTCGGATGTAATCATCCCTTCAGGATGCATCACGAGTGTATCCAGACTCGGAATACAGCCATCCTCCGAGATCATTTTTGCATACCTGTAGGACTGAGTTGTCTCAGTCTGCATTCTGCGAGAGGGAGGCATGATTTCCCTTGAGAACCATGACCTGAAAAAGAATCCTGCAGTAACCGCAGTAATCAATGCAGAAACAATCAGGATATTTCTTATTCTCTTTGACATTATTCAATCATTGCGGGATTAAAGAGCTGTGGAATAGTATCAGGACAGGAGGCCAGCATGTTGTTTTGCTATTTTTGCAGCCATCAGCTTCAGTGTTTCAACTGGACCTGCTCCTCCTATGGCAACCGATTCAATACTTGACCATTCGTATCTGTTGAGAAGCTTCTCCATCTGTTCTGTTGATGCGATTGAAGGCAGGTCGCGCTTGTTGAACTGAAGTACTGTTGGGATAGAGGATAATTCAAGCCCGTAAGATTCCATATTTGTCTCGAGATCCTCAATACTGTCAGCACTCGCGTCCATCCGTTCAATCTGACTGTCCGCTACGAAAACAATACCATCAACACCGTCTAGTATTACTCTTCTGCTGAGTGAGTAATAGGCCTGTCCGGGCACTGAATAGAGATGAAGTCTTACTCTGTCATTTCCGATGGAGGCAAAATTAATTGGAAGAAAATCAAAAAATACCGTTCTCTCGCCCCGTGTGCAGAGTGTCACAAGCCTTCCGCGATGTTCAGGACCAATTATGTCTCTTATCCTTCGTAAATTAGTAGTTTTTCCTGAAAGACCAGGACCATAATACACGATTTTGTATGCTACCTCATTGACAGACCTGTGCATTTGTCCCCTTTTAGAAATAATTTCTTATTGCAGACTTAAAGTATATAATTACCATCTTCTCTTCTATCAGCAAGGTCAAGTAGTATTACCGAAGCTCGGGCGCCTGTAATATTTACATCACCCTGGACAAGGTCAGGTGCCCCAAACAGCTGCTCATCCAGAAGATAACTTAATACCGGTCTGAGTCTTCTCGCTCCGATATCCTCGGTTTCCTCGTTAAGATAGTTTGCAACTCTTGCGACTTCGAGTGCCGCCTTTCTGTACAATCTCAGTTTTACACCATCGGCCTCCAGCAAAGCGGAATACTGTTTAAGAAGGGAGTTTTCAGGCTCAGTAAGGACACGGAACAGGTCATCCTCTGAAAGGGGATGAAGTTCGACCCTCATGGGAAAACGTCCCTGAAGCTCGGGTATAAGATCTGAAGGGCTGGATCCGTGAAATGCTCCCGCTGCTATAAACAGAATGTGGTCTGTTTTGACGGGACCGTATCGGGTCTGAACTGTACAGCCTTCAACGATAGGAAGCAGATCTCTCTGAACACCCATTCTGGAAACCTCAGGCCCCTTACTTTCGCTGATACCTATTATTTTGTCGATCTCATCGATGAAGATTATACCTTCCTCCTGAGCAAGCCAGAGACCTCTTGAAATATGATCACTGCCTTCGAGGAGCCTTCTCATTTCCTCTTCCTGGAGTCGATCCCTTGCTTCACTAACCGTCAGCTTCTTTCTTTTTCGTCTGCCGCCAACCATTTTCTGCATGAGCTTCTTCAGGTTCTCGCCCGCGGGATTGTCAAAACCACCCCCCGGCACAAGCGGCAATATCTCCATATGCGCCATATGCTCAGGCAGGATAAGTTCGATTTCAGTATCATCAAGGAGCCCTTTATCCAGCATTCGGACTATCTCGCTCGTGGTCATCGAATCGTTACCAGTTTTCCTTACTGCTTCAGCCAGTTTAGTATCTACAGCGTCTTTCAGCTGCCCCTGACGTTCTTTGGCTGCTATTTCCGCCTCAATGTTGACCGCATGACGAACAAGAGATCTGACCATCGATTCAACATCCCTGCCGACGTAACCGGTTTCGGTGTATTTTGTTGCTTCGACTTTTACGAATGGCGCCCCTGTAAGATTTGCGAGTCTTCTTGCAATCTCTGTTTTACCTATTCCTGTAGGTCCCATCATTATAAGATTGCTGGGATAAATCTCTGACCTTATATCCGGGGATGCTTTCCTTCTTCTGAAGCGATTTCGAAGTGCAATTGCAACGGCACGTTTTGCGTTGCCCTGACCAATGACGTGGTGATCAAGCCATTGCACGATCTGAGCTGGTGTAAGGTCTCTCTGCATCAGTTAAGCTCCTCGACCTGTATATCTCCGCCGGTATAGATGCATATCTTCGATGCAATTCTAATACTCTCACCTGCGATTCTTGCCGGTCCCATTTTTGTATGAGCGTCCAGTGCCCTTGCAGCTGCCAGAGCGTACGGCTGTCCGGAGCCTACGGCAACAATCCCATCTTCCGCTTCAACAATCTCTCCGGATCCGCCAATGAGCAGTGCATGCTCTCTGTCTACTGCAGCAATGAGAGCCTGAAGCTGTCTCAGATACTTATCAGCTCTCCATTCGCGTGCCAGATCTACAGCTGCTCTTGGGAGATTGCCTCTGGCTGTCTCCAGTTTCTCTTCAAGCCTTTCAACCAGGGCGAAAGCATCGGCACCTGTACCGGAAAAACCGACTAGAACAGTACCCGAATAGAGCTTTCTTATCTTCCTTGCAGTACTTTTTATAACTGTTTCACCCAGGGTTACCTGGCCATCCGCAGCCATCGCTGCTTTGCCGTTGCGGACTATCCCCACTACGGTTGTTGCGTGAATATCCTCTATCATGATCCTCCATAAAGTGAATTGACCCACGAATATCTACCGGCACCTCTACCGGGGTCCGGTATGGATGCTGCATAAGATGCTGGATCAGAAAGTATTTCCGAAAGAGTCGATTCTGAAACATTGCTGCTTCTACTTAGTGCGGCATACACAAGGAAGTACCTTCCCCCTTTCGCAGCCATCCATGCAAGAGCTTCCGGAGAAACCCTGTTATCTTCAATCATATACCATTCGGTCCATTTCCGAGTTACCTCAGGATCGTCTTCGAGAAGTCTGTAGGCGAAATCTGCCACAATCCTGGCTTCATCCTGATCGCTGATGTACTCAGACAGTACAAGGCCTGCGGATACGGATGACATGATATGCTCGCGGGATGCAAGCTCTATCATGCCGGCGATAATCGTTCCCGCATTCGTATTATCACCCAGCTCAAGGTCAGAGGATACATTCTGTCCGATGGATTCAAAGAACAGGTATAAACCAGTATCGTAAATGTTGACCCTGAACCCCATTCTGGAGTTCTCCATAATATATTCCAGAGTGTTCCATGCCAGTTCATCCAGTTCCGCCGAATGCGGAGCTTCAGTAATTTCAATACTGTCCAGTACATTCCAGGCTCCTATGAAATCGGAGAACATCAGAGATACTTCAATTCTCATCCAGGCGAATGGAATGGAACCATTATCGATAGCATCGAAGAGATTTCTGTACTCCATCTTACGCCTGTACCCGAAAGCATCGTCCGAACTGGTGGCCATACTGGCAATTGAAAGAGAAAGCTGCATCAGCTCCTGATTACCCGTTTCCCTGGCAGCATTCAGTGATTGGTCGGCAAGGGCAAGAAGAGTATCCGAAGCTGCCTGCGGCCCGTAGAGCCCATCGATGAGTTTTCCTACTATCATAGCCCTGGAAGGCAGTACTTCTGCCCAGTCGTCCGGGAGTGTAATGAACAGCTGTTCCGCCCGCTCAAGAACCAGGCGTACACTATCCGGCTCTCCCATTGCGAGGTATTGATGGGCAAGCCTGTGATACGCTGAAACGTAATTCTTCAGGAGCTGCACTGCCTGGTTGCATTTGTAAACGGAAGGATCAGTAACCCCGGTGAATCGGTAGCTTTCCAACAGCTGCCAGCCCCTGGCGCTGTTAACTGCATCGACAACCGGATAATCCGTTATCCTGAATGCTATACCCTCCATCTCCTGGTAATGCTCAAGGAATTGCCGGCTTTCAGGCGCGACAGTACCCGCAAAGTATATCTCACGACCGTGAACGGGTTTGTTCTTAATCATGTTCAGGAGAACGAGATCCTGCATTGAAAGTGCACCCTGATTAGCGAGACCTTCCGTATGCAGCGCAATAGCCATTTCACCATCGATTATTGCCCATGGCCATACCTGATCGAAAGTTGTACGGAGTATTTCCCCGTCTATCGGTGATGATTCTGCACTGCCATTCCTTCCAACATGGAAGTAATGGGGGCCCCATATATAGACAGGATGCAATGAATCGATAAGTCCCAGATCGTCAAAACTGAGAAGCAGAGGATCCTTTTCCACCAGCTGCTGAACGTACCAGTTCGTATTCATCAGGCTCAGGTTGCTTACTATAACATCCCTGCGCACTCCCAGGACTCCCTGGGCAAACCACAGTGGGAATGTATCGTTGTCACCGTTGGTTATGAGAACTGCGTTTGGAGGACAGCTTTCAAGAAGGTTTATACCGTAATCGTGCGCAAAATAGGAATTTGATCTGTCGCATCTGTAAAAATTAACTCCGAAGGATACCATTGGCACCAGCAACGTAAGCCAGACAAGTCTGGATCTCTCCGAAAGGAAATCCTTGAATACTGAAACCAGTCCAATTCCTGAGAATATGGCGAAAAGGGCGAAAGACGCACCGAAGAAATAGTCCCTCTCTCTTACTTCACCCAGGGATGTCGCCTCAAGCCCGGTCTTGAAATTGAGTATGAAGAATATGAAGAGAATGGAGGACATAAGAAACAGAGCTCCAAGATAGAGAAGCAGCTTTGGCCTCTTAATACCCAGTACTACAAGTCCGTAAATTGCTCCGAATATCAGTATTATCTTCATTACCATTGAAGCGGCTGAACCAGCAGTACCACCAAGGTAACGGTCCCATCCGTCGTCCACTCTTCCAGACTGCCATGAGAGGTATTTCATGTATAGTTTCATCTGGTCTAAGAACGGGCCCTTCCTATCAAGTATAGATGTGCTGCCGTACTGCTCACGGGTGAAAGCTCTCTCGAAATTTGACCAGTGTTCAGCATCCGTTTCGTTAATCTCCGGATTCTGAATCGCACGGATTGGCATATAGAGATGAATGCTGAAAGCGAGGAGTACAAGACCGGCAATTGTCAGTACGAACCATGACCGTTTCCATATATCTGTCTTTTTCCTGAAAGCGTAGATAATGAACATGAGGAGTATCGGGGGACCTGTAACGAAAGGAACGCTTCCGTGATTTCCAACTGCAAGGATCAAGAGATATGATATAAGAAGAAAGTACCTTGCCTCTCCCCAGCCGCCATGATCTTTCTTCCCTTTCTCATGTTTTTTTTCTGCGTATTTCTCTATCCAGCAGTCGAAAGCCCACATGATAATAAATGTCAGCAGCAATGCCGTAGCATACGTTTCAGTGGCATTACTGTTGCGCCAGATCGAGTAACTGAAAGCAGCGATCAAACCGGCAAGAACGGACATAGGCCTGTACCAGGAAGGTGAAAAGCCCATTCTGTTACCCCAGCGCTGAACAAGGCGGGTCATTATTCCAAGTGTGAAGGCTCCGGCAAAAGCACAGAGAAGATTGACCCGTACCGCAATTGCAGGAATGAAAGAAAATAGAATTGTACTGAATCTCCCAAGAAGAACGAAGAGTGGAACACCTGGCGGGTGCGGAACCCCTGCTGTCCAGGAACAAGTCAGGTATTCCCCGCTGTCCCAGAAACTCACGCTGGGAGCAAGTGTGATCAGATAAGTTATCAGGGCTGCCAGCCCGACCAGTACGGAAATGATTCTATCAATCCTGATTCTTTTAATATCGTCGATGTTGTATGTCACTCTTCCCCCCTGGGGTGTGCTTTCCTGTACGCTTCTCTCAATCTTTCCATTGTCAGGTGTGTGTAGACCTGGGTGGTCGACAAACTTGCATGCCCGAGCATATCCTGTACAGCTCTCAGATCAGCCCCATTATCGAGGAGATGAGTCGCGAAGCTATGCCTGAAAGTATGAGGTGATGCTCCCGCTGCCCGTGCAGCATGTTTCACTCCAAATGCAACAATACGCCGGATATCTCTGGGGTCAAGCTTTCTGCCGTGGATACTTACAAACACAGTTCCGGGATCATCGGCAGAATCAGCTGTAAGCTCGCTTCTGCTGTTAATCCATGATTGAAGTGATCTGCAGGTCAACTCAGGAAGTGGAACTATCCTCTCTCTTTTACCTTTACCCATGATCCTTATCTCTCTTGTTTTGAGATCCAATCCGCACATGGTTGCCGAAGCGGTTTCGGATGCTCGGAGCCCTGCTCCATATAGTAATTCGACTATGGCCCGGTTCCGTCTGCCCAGAACAGTGGATTCATCATAGCTGTCGATAACCATGCGAACCTCGGAAACACTGAGGAATCCCGGAAGACTGACGGGTATTTTTGGCATGGCAATCAATTTTGCAGGGTTGCCGGAGAACAGTCTTTCGGTTTCAAGCAGCCAGTTCCCGAAAGTTCGGAGAGATGATACTTCCCTTGCCAGAGACTTTGAATCGAGCCCCCTCGACGCTTCATGCCGAAGAAATCCTCTTAATTCAGTCAGTGTAAAACCATCAAGAATACTGAGCTCATGCTGCCAGCCTGAGAATCTATACAGATCAGCCTTGTACGCCTTAACAGTATTACTCGAGAATCTTCGGCCGTATAACAGGTCTCTGCAGAAATCCTCGATCAGGTCTCTATTTTCTTCCTGCATTCGGGGCACCAGATACCTTTCTTCTTGTTCTTTTCGATCAATATTGGGAAACCGCACCTTGGACATGCCCTGTCAACAGGCCTGTTCCAGACTGCGTATTTACATTCAGGATATCTGTTGCAGGCAAAAAATAGCCTTCCTCTGCGGGATTTTTTCTCGACAAGTTCCCCGCTGCATCCCGGTGCAGGACAAAGAACGCCTGTTGGAACAGGTTCGGTATGCCTGCATTTGGGATGGTTTCCGCAGGAGAGGTATTTTCCGTACCTTCCAGTTTTCTGCAACATGCTGCTCGCGCATTGGGGGCATTTTCTGCCTTCGAATTCTGATGAATTATCTTCCTCAACGGGGCTGGAGTACCTACATCCTGGAAAGGATGTGCAGGCTTTGAATTTTCCATATCTACCCCATCGGATGATAATAGGGGCGCCGCATTCGGGACATGTCTCTCCCGTTTCCTCCTGCAGTTCATTCCTGAAATTTTCAGTGTTCTTCATAGCCATCTGCAACGAGGATTCAAGGGGGAGACTTAGCTGCTTCAAAACGCCAGTATAGGTTTCAGTCCCCTTCGCGACAGAATCAAGGAGTTCTTCCATTCTCGCCGTGAAATCTACCTTGAAAATGTGTGGGAACATCTTGATTAATATACGTATGCTGGTGGTTCCAAGTTCAGTAGGTTTGAGGACTTTCCCATCCTTTTCTACATATTCTCTTTTTCTAAGTGTATTAATGGTGGCTACGTATGTTGAAGGTCTTCCAATGCCGACTTTCTTCATTTCCGCTACAAGTCTTGCCTCCGAGAACCTCGGAGGCGGAGAAGTAAACTTCTGCTCCTTATCAAAGGATTCAAGCAGAACTTCTCCAACCGATAATTTCGGTAACTGATTCTTTGTCTTGATGAATGCCGGATCTATCGCAGAAAACCCCCTGTCCAGCAGCACCTCCCCTATAGCACTGAATTCAAGCCCCGCACCGGATACTGTTACAGTTGTATTACTGATTATCGCGTCCTTGAGCTGCGTTGCAGCGAAACGACGGAAGATAAGCCTGTACAATGATAACTGAGAAGGTGTCAGGATGGACTCCAGTTTCCCCGGTGTGAGTCTGATATCAACAGGTCTTATGGCTTCATGCGCATCCTGTGAACCCTTTGAGCTTCTGTACCTTCGTACTTTTGGAGTAACTGAGGCGGATCCGTACTTCTCCGCGAGGTACTCCCGGCAGCTCTTCAGGCTTTCTGGGCTCATCCGAACTGAATCGGTACGCATGTATGTAATAAGTCCCGTTCTTTCTGTGGTGCCGATTGATATTCCCTCGTAAAGCTGCTGTGCGAGCGACATTGTTCTCGATGGTGAGAAAGAGAGCCTGTTTGAGGCAGTCTGCTGAAGTGTGCTAGTGATGAACGGCGGAGGAGGCTGCACAGATTTATCTCTGGATGCTACTTTCACTATTTCCCAGTTTGTACCGATCCTGCTCATCCTTTCGATGATGCTGCAGGCCTCATCCTCACAACCTGGATATTTCCCGGGTTTCCCTGATGTATTGTGATCGATGCGGGACAGTGAAGCGCTGAAGGGAGTATCTCCCTGAATGAATTTCGCATCGATCAGCCAGTATTCAACCGGCAGAAAGCTGTTGATAGCGTCCTCGCGCTCCTGAATTATCCGCAGTGCTACGGATTGAACTCTCCCTGCGCTCTTGCCCTTCCCCATTATCCTCTGCAGCCATGACGAGACCTTGTAACCCACAAGCCTGTCCATTACTCGTCTTGCCTGCTGAGCGTCAACGAGCTGCATATCGATGGAGCTCGGTTTTTTAAGAGATCTTAAAATGGTATCTTTTGTTATCGCATTGAATCTGAGTCTGTTGAATACTACGTCTTTTCTATACAGTATCTGCGACAGGTGCCAGCAGATGGCTTCTCCCTCTCTGTCAGGGTCGGCAGCGAGATATATCCTGGAGTATCCCTTTGCTATCTTCTTTAGATTGGCTACGATTTTTCTTTTTTCCGGCAGTATCGTATAGGTGGGTTTGAAATCGGCCGTTTCATCAACTCCCAGATAGTTCCTCGGAAGATCTCTAATATGACCGTTTGAAGCTACCACTTCGTAACTGTCACCCAGATAGCCGCGAAGGCTCCTGGCCTTTGCCGGTGATTCAATGATTACTAGGTTCTTTTTCTTACTCATACGTCTTTCGTGAATGTAAAATGTAGAGGGAATACTGCCTTATCGAGGAATATACCGAAAGGGTACACGATCAGTTCAGATCTGTCATCCAGTC
>JAGLOY010000100.1 GCA_023138735.1 Candidatus Aegiribacteria sp.
AATGTTTAGATGTTAGGCCCGGCCCCGATCTTTCGATCTTTTCATCTTTCCATGTGTTTGCATATTTTGTCAAAATGACTATATTCTATGAGCGATATGTAATTATCAGGCTTAAATACACGGATACTACTGAATATTCATGCAGAATGATAAGGAATAAGGGTGCATATGTCAGTTCTAGCGAAATCAATCCTTGCCAGATGCGAAGAGCACAATGTTCATTTTCTCCGTCTTCAGTTCACAGATATCGACGGTATAATCAAGAACGTTGAAGTACCTGAAAGTCAGTTCGAGAAAGCACTTGATGGACGGGTAATGTTCGACGGTTCTTCAATAGAGGGTTTCACGAGAATTGAAGAGTCGGACATGGTCCTGATCCCCGATCTCGAAACATTTGCAGTGTTTCCATGGGTTACCGAGCATGGAAGGGTCGGCCGATTGGTGTGTGACGTTGTGAACCCTGACGGCAGCCCTTTTCCCGGTTGCCCGCGGACACTGCTTAAAAGGCAGGTTGAACGGGCAAGGAAAATGGGTTACAACGTAATGGCCGGTCCTGAAGCGGAATTTTTCCTTTTTCAGGTAGATGCCTCAGGTAATCCTGTTACTGAAACGCACGACAAGGGAAGTTATTTTGATCTCTCACCCGTGGACAGGGGAGAGGAAGCAAGGCGGGACGTTGCCCTGGTGCTGGAATCGATGGGATACGAAGTTGAGGCAGCGCACCACGAGGTTGCTCCAGGGCAGCATGAAATCGATTTCAAGTATGCGGACGCTGTAAAGACAGCCGACAATATCGTTACTTTCAGATTCGTGGTTAAGAAAGTAGCCCTTTCCCACGGGCTTCATGCAACATTCATGCCCAAACCGCTTTCCGACGTTAACGGATCAGGAATGCACATGAATATGTCTCTTTTTACACTCTCGGGAGAAAATGCATTTGATGACCCGGAAGGAGCGGACGGATTGTCATCGTGTGCAAGAGGTTTCATTGCAGGTCTTCTTAAGCATGCAAGGGCGTTTGTTGCTGTTACCAATCCTCTTGTTAATTCGTACAAAAGGCTTGTGCCTGGTCACGAGGCTCCGATAAACGTTGCCTGGTCCGAGAAGAATCGCTCTCCGCTGATACGAGTACCGGCGAGAAAGGGAATCGAAGCCAGGTGTGAAGTAAGAGTACCGGATCCATCATGTAACCCATACCTGGCACTTACGGCCCTTCTGGCTGCGGGTCTGGACGGGATAGAAAAAGGAGTGGACTGCGGCAGGCCCGTAAATGAGAACATTTTCAATATGAGCAAACGGGAGAAGAGCAGGCGAAAGATCGTCCATCTGCCGTCCAGCCTCTTTGATGCACTGAATTACCTTGAAAAGGATGATGTAATCATAAATGCCCTTGGTGAACATATTTACGAGCATTTCATGTTTAACAAGAGAAGGGAATGGGAAGAGTATATCAAGGTTATCCATCACTGGGAGATCGAAAGGTATCTGGAGAGGTACTAGACCTGTTGGAGCGGTGATTCCAGAAGTCTGATTTCCTCTCCTGCCCTGAGTTCAGATGTGCTTTCGTAAGCTGTTTTCAGATCAAGGGCAAGATATGATTTCTCTGCGGGTTCTGAACCGTAGCTGGTTGCCAGAATGATCTGTTGCCCTCCGTAGTCTCCAACATTGTCACGAATTAACTCTTCAGGCAGATATCGAAGCGGTGTATGACCGGATACGACCAGGCTCGAACCGTTCATCCGATGCAGAAAGGTTGAAAGGTCCCCGGTATCGTATCCATCCTTCCTTACTTCCACCGGTCTGCTCCAAAGGATCTCTTGAACGACGGTGTCGTTCAGAGCGATAATATCCTTCGGGTAACTCAATGATTCCGAGGGTCCCGCATGAATGCCGACTATGCCGTTTTCCGTTATTACAGCCACGGGTAATTCTTTTAGATACCTGTACCTGTCATCGTTCATTCTGTTTACAAAATTGAATTGCTGATAGTAAGATCCGCGCTCACCGCTGAACAGGTTCTTCACAACCTGCTGCTGATTTGACGGTGTCATCGATTCATCTGCAATCAGTTTCTCGTAGATGCTGACGCATCTGTTCTCATGATTACCCTGTATGTAAAGGAAGCGATCGCCCTGTTCATCCAGGTTATTCTGGATTTCACGAATTCGTTCAATAATCCTTGTATCACCGTCATCTTCTGCGGAGGTGTCTCCCGGTTTCCTGTCCACTACGTCTCCCATGATGAGACCGTAGACATCATCCCCGTTTCTCAGGCTTTCGACAATACGGGTTCGCTCAAGCCACATCTCAAAATCCGCATACCTTGTATGGAAATCCGATGCTACGAAAAGTTTACCGTTACCAGGCAGAAACACAAGTCCCCCATTTCGAAGGATCCTTCCCGAACTGACCTGTTCGGGGAGATTGGTTCCAAGAGATGATGCGAATCCCCGGCCCCACAGGTTCAGTAGAAGAAGACCTCCTATTGAAGCACTTGCTCTGATGAATTCCCTTCTTGTCACCTGTTTATCCAGAAGGGAAACACGATCTTTTTGATTAATGTTCCTCATGAAGTTAGATAATCAGAAGAAGCGCGCTGCGTTTATTGACGTGAATACCCATTTCCTTTTCCAGTTCGAGTGCCTTCGCCATTCTGTTCTTTTGCCTGTCTGATTCTTCCCCGGAGATGTTCTTCTTCAGGTCCAGCATACCGCAATATGAGATTAACGTATCAGCCAGAGCCGGTTTCATGCCGTAGTGTTCGAAGATCCCTATCGCCCTGTCGAATTCGATACTCCCCTTTTCGAACTCTTCAAGGGAGAAATACAGTTTTCCCTGAAGCTGATAAATTTTAGCTCTACCGGCAGTCATACCCATTTCCTCGACAAGATCATTCGCTTCTGCAATCATCTCGCTGATTCCGCCTGATCTGCCATTTTTCAAGTGAAGGTCTGACAGTGTGACAAGCACATCGAGCAACAGGCTTTTTGCGTGGATCTTTCTTGCCAGGATTTCCGCTTCTCTGAGCCTGTGCTCAGCAGTTACTTCATCCTCTTCCTCTATGGCAATCAGGCCGAGAAGTGCAAGTGAATATGCTTCCTCGCGTTCGTATGATTTCCCAGAAAGCTCCAGAGCTGTCTCTCCAAGCTCTCTCGCTTCATCTAATCTGCCCTTTGCCAGATGAAGCGCGCCAAGCTGATGGCACGCTAAAATGATATCATGAACGGCGGGAAGCTCCTCAGCCTGAACTCTGTATTTCTCCGCAACTTCAAGTGCTTTGTCAAACAGTCCTGTCGAGCTGTAAACTTTGGACAGTTCTCCATAAGAAGTCATGACTATCAGTTTGTCACCAATCTCTTTTGAGGCGGTCAGCTGTTTGTTCAGGGAGTCAATCGCATCGGCGTACTCACCCAGTTTACTGGAAATCAGGCCTATATTGCCATAGGTTACGGCAATCTCCCTTTTCATATTGTGTTTCATAGCTATCTCAAGAGCCTTTAGATAGAACTTCCTGGCCTCGGCATAATCACCGTTGGCCCAGTGTACAGTAGCGATAGTGTTGTATGAGAAGCCGCGCTGATGGGCACACACAATCTCATCGCAGCCGCACAGATTCTCAGCAAGGTCCACCGCCTTAAGGGCTTTTTTCATGGCGAGTTCGTTATCACCCATGACGCAGTAAACCCATGCTCTGAAACATTCTATCCGAACGAAAAGGATTTCATGTTTTCCAGGATTCTGAATGAGCATATCTTCGATATTGTCAAGTAATTCTATTGATCTGTCAACTTCTCCACGCGTGTAGTTTATATCAGCAATGGCCAATGAGACATCACCTGTCAGTTCTATTTCAGTGGTTGTCTCCAGGGCTTTCCTGTAATACTTCAAAGCTTCGTCATAGTTTCCCATTCTATCGTGGATCTTCCCGATATACCTGCAGCATTCTGCAAGCTGATCCGAAGTGCTGCTCAGGTGGCTCTCACTGATATCGGCAGCATCCTGAAAATGCTGTATGGCATTCAGATTCCTGTACTCAGCCCATGCCTTGCAACCCGCCATGTAACTGTATTTCAACGCTCTTTCCCATTCCTCCGATATTCTGAAATGACTGGCGAGTGAAGAACAGAGGGCTTCCAGGCTGTCCGGATACATTTCCTCCAGTACTGAGCCTATATCTCCATGGATTTTCTTCCTCCGTTTCCTCAGAATGGAATCGTAGGATACATCCTTGATCAGCGTATGGGAGAAAACGAACTCCATATGTTTCAGCTTTGACCTGTAGGTAAGACCCGCTTCGGTACAATCCATGAGGTTATCATGAACATTTCTCATCAGGACCCTTCTGACGATTTCCTCTTCAAATCTGAAACCTGCAACGCTTCCAATTCTCAGGCATTCTTTCGCCTGCTTCTCCAGCCTGTCTATCCTCGCCATGATCATTGTGAAGACATTTCCGGGCAGTTTTTCATCGTTGTATTGAGCTGTCCTTTCCCAGAGATCATCTTTGCGGCTGATAAGCTTTTCCTCAACAAGGTAAAGCAGGAACTGTGTCAGATAGAAGGGATTTCCATCGGCTCTTTCTCTGATAAGGGTATCTATACATTTCTCAAGAGGTGTTCCATTAAGTATTTCAAGCATGAGCTCATCGGACGCTGAATTATCAAGGCCTTCCAGTAGCATTCTGCGAATGGGGACATCATCCTGGTTGAAGAGTGTCCTTTCATCAGGTCTTTTTGAAATAACAAAGGAGATGTTCACATCTGAATATGCAAGCAGATGCCTGGCAATATATTCCACTGCCAGGATATCCACATCTGTGGAATGGTGGATATCTTCAAGAATTACGCACAATGGTTTGCTGCATGATCTGATCATCTCGCAGATACCGTCAAGAAGATTCTCCCTTCTCAATATAGGAGGCAGAGCATCGTAATCCGAACCGGGATAGCTCAGAGAAAAAAGCATTCTGCCCAGGAAAACTTCCCGCTTTGAAAGACTGCCTCCGGGATCACCCAGCTCGCTGATCAGATTTCGCAGTTTATTCTTTCTGGTTTCTCGCGGGTCACTTTCCAGCATTCCGGATATGTTTCCAATCAGTGATGCAAAAAGGTCGTTTGTTTCGCTGTTTTCCGGTGAGGATCCATAGAGTACGTTGTAACTTTTCTCTATCAAGAGCTCCGAAAGCTTTTTCAGTAAACTCGTTTTACCTATGCCAGCACCACCTTGCACAACGATAACTGAGTTTTCGCCTGTAATTGTCGAGAGTATCCCGGAAAGCTCTTCTTCTCTGCCGACGAAGTGGTAACTGTCTCCCGGGTCGATTCTCCTTTCGATCGGCAGATAACGCTTGACAGGGCTTTCCTTACCCTTCAGATTGATACTTTTCATATTCTGGTATTTGTAGTTATTCCGGGATATTCTGAATACGTTGTCAGAAACGGCGATGGAACCTGATTCTGCAGAGTCTGCAAGCCTGGCAGCCGTATTCACGACATCTCCTATGACGGTGTACTTTCTGCTCTCGACATCTCCTATTGCACCTGCGAAGGCAAAACCTTCATCTATCCCCGTCCTGATACTGAAAACACTCTGGCTTGAGATGTACTGTCGAATTTCCAGGCTTGCCTGCACAGCGTGAAGGAGATCGTAACCGTACGAACGGGGGGCACCAAAGAGAAGAAAGAATCTGCTGCCTCCCACAAGGTTATTATCAACCATCTGAACGATACCGCTGTTCCTTTGTGCGATGTCAGAAATACCAAGGTAGAGTTCCTGTATCTGTCTGTGGGGAGGCTCCTTTGCATCGTATCCTGTGAAATTGACGAATACTGCAGTAATTGAACGATGCTCTCCCTGAAGATTCTCAGTGCCCGGGATAATGAAAGAGCTGTCAGGTAAGTCCGGTAAGGTGTATTCATCGAGGACAACGGCCTCTTCTGATCTTACTGACACTGTTTCTCCGCTTACTGCAGCATCCTCCGCAGCGGCCATTTTCTCAATGATATCACCGGCAAGGAATATATGAGCGCCTTTTTCATCCCCAATGATAAACTCTGTCCATGTACCGTATCCCAGGATGATCTTTATGCCAAGCCTGCAGATACCGGCATCCGTTTTCAGGTTTTCAAAATGTACTATTTCAGTCATCATTTTTTCAGCACAGGCCGAGGAATCAGAGTTTTCTGAAAAGCGTACAAGCATTGAATCTCCGGCGGAGGATATATTGATACCCCCATGTTCACGAACTATTCCGTACATTACCCTGAAGTACCGGTTGAGTATCTCCGTTAGGTCTTCAGTACCTTTCTTACCATGAAGAGCGAGCTTCTCGGTCAGTTCAGTAAAACCGGATATGTCGGCAAACAGCAGGGACCCGCTGTACAGGTATTTCCCCTGCCTTATGAGATCTATATCACCTGGAATGAATGGATTCAATTTGCTGATCCTCTGGTTAGCATCAAGTGACTTGCATTAAGTACTGGAAAAGTGTTCCCTGCCGGTATCAATGTTAGATTGAATATAACCTTTGAGGGACTGCGGTAGGAAAGTGAGATTGCTTACCACTTTGCTACAGAGGTTAACCGGTATATCTTTACACAGGAGGGTAAATGAAGGGAAAATTTCAACTCTACACTGGAAACGGTAAGGGTAAGACCACCGCAGCCCTTGGCCTGGCAGTACGAGCCGCATGCGCGGGCATGAAAGTTTACATCGGGCAGTTCATGAAGGGACAGGATTACTCTGAGCTCTGCCTGCCTGATCATTTCCCTGGAGTAATCACCATGGAACAGTACGGTACCACCAGGCTTATATGCAAGGGAGAGGAGCCCTCGGAGGACGATATGCGATCCGCCGCAGCCGGTCTTGATAAAATTAAAACCATGATGGTTTCGGGGGATTATGATCTTGTTATTGCGGACGAACTTAACGTTACTGTTCACATGGGGATTCTTAGTGAGAACGATGTTATGGATTTCATTTGTCAGCGGCCGGGTAATGTAGAGCTTGTGCTTACAGGGCGTTACGCCCCGGAGAGTTTTATTGGGGCAGCTGACCTTGTTACGGAAATGAGGGAAGTTAAGCATTACTTCGCTACAGAGAACCTGCTGGCCCGCAAAGGCATCGAATCGTAGGGCCGAACCGCAGTGTCGAGTTTTTCATTTAGCGTTTAGAATACTTTATTTAACTCTATCAATTCAGTAAGGAGAATATTATGAGAATCGCTATCATGTTCCTTGTTCTGCTGACAGCGCTGGCTGTGTCATCGGAAAGAAGTGATCTTGAAGTTTCAATCGGCGGGGGAGTCTGGATGCCATCCCTTTTCGATTCAGATGCCGGGTTATCGCCCGGACCTGCAGTAGTTGTATCGCTGCAGATTCCTCCTTCACTTGGAAACTGTTTCATTATTGAGGCTTCCTACCTGAGCGCGGGTACTGACAGCGATAACTGGGGTGCGGTAACCGGCATACCTTTGACAGTGGGCTACAGGATGTACCCCTTCTATCGAAGATATGCAGGTCCCCGCGGAATTGAACCGCTGCTTGGGATATACGGTGGTGGAATGCTTCTCTGGGACAGCCCGGAGGGTAGCCAGGACAAAACCAGTACCGGAGCCGGCATTATCGGAGCTGAACTTGGCGCAAGGATAAATGTTGGGGAGTCGGCTTCAATCGATATCGTCGTTACCCCCGAATGGGTAAGTGCTGGTTCCGCTCTGGGCGGGGAAACGGGAAAGGATCTGTCAGGTCTTCAGATAACTGCATCAATAGCATTCTGACCCGGGAAAGAACGTCCGGTTAATCGTTTCGCGCAGCAGGTCCAAGCTGACCGCAGGCAGCTGCAATGTCACTTCCTCTGGACCGCCTCAGCATAACTGCCTGACATCTGGGATAAAGGTAGCGCATGAATCTGTTTACCGATTCAGCTTCGGGTCTTCTGTACTGAGCCCCTTCTACAGGATTGTAAACCAGCAGGTTTATCTTGCACTCAATATCACCGGTGAATTCCGCAAGGGCGGAGGCCTCTTCACGTGTGTCATTAATGCCTGCGATTAAACAGTACTCAATGGTTATCCTTCTGCCTTTGCGGCTTATGTAGTCCTTCATTGCCTTTTTTAGCTCCCGAAGCGGCAGAGTCTTTGATACCGGCACCAGCTTCAACCGTGTGCTTTCAACAGCACTATGAAGCGAGACAGCCAATCCGTACTGATCATCCAGCTGCGTAAGTTTTTCTATACCGCCGGGAATGCCAACGGTCGAAATGGTTATTTTCCTTGCACCGATGCATATCCCTCTGTCATCACTTATTATGGAAAGGGCATCGCGCAGAGCAGGGAAATTATCCATAGGCTCGCCCATGCCCATGAAGACCACGTTGCTTATCCGATCATCGGTACCGTTCTGAAGACCGTAGAGCTGAGCCACGATTTCATCGGTTCGAAGGTTACGCCTGAAACCTCCCCTTCCCGTCTGGCAGAAAGTGCAGCCGCATCTGCACCCCGCCTGTGTTGATATACATGCTGTCAGTCTCGGGGGATCCGGGATAAGTACAGATTCGATTACTTCCCCGTCATCCAGCGTAAAGGAATACTTCACAGTTCCATCATCTGCAGTTATGGTATTGCAGGTTTCAAGTGCAGTTATCTCACAGATCTCTTCAAACCGGTTTCTTGCGGATAATGAAATATCGGTCATCTGATGAAATGAGTTCACCCTCCTCAGGTGTATCCAGGAGAAAAGCTGCTGTGCTCTGTAAGGCTTCATTCCCAGATCAAAAGTAACCCATTTTTTCAACTCAGGGTAGGTTAATCCGGATATCTTCACCATGTGCTCTTTTAAGCTGCCGTTCGTCTGCATGCAGGATTTCCCTTCGACCGTTGATGAGTGAGTATATATATAATACATGTACTTTGGCAGTTTACTCAATGAGGAGATAACAATGAATAATCGCATCGGAATAATAGGAGGGTCTGGAGTATATTCCTTCGAAGGTGTTAGAATAGAGCAGGAGTTGAATACCGAGACTCCATTCGGAAAACCTTCGGCTCCTCTTATCCTTGCGGATTACAATGATATGCCTCTGGTGTTTTTGCCGCGCCATGGAGTGGGGCATACGCTGCAGCCTTCCGAGATCCCGTATGCGGCTAATATTTATGCCCTGAAAAATGCAGGAGTTCGCCAGCTGATTTCCGTTTCTGCAGTCGGCAGCCTTCAGGAAAAGTATCATCCTCGGCATTTCGTCATCGCTGATCAGATTTACGATCGCACCAAAGGGATCCGAAGATCAACGTATTTCGGAGGAGGAATAGTCGGGCATATCGGATTCGGTGATCCATTCTGCGGAGTGCTTTCAGAGATACTGCGAAGAGCGGCAGAAGAAGCGGATGCTACGGTCCATTATGGCGGTACACTTGTATGTATGGAGGGCCCCGCATTCTCGACCAGAGCCGAAAGCAGAGTTTACCGCAGCCAGGGTCATTCTGTGATCGGTATGACTGCCATTCCTGAAGCAAAACTTGCCAGGGAAGCAGGCATATGCTACGCCACTTTATGCATGATAACCGATTACGATGTATGGCATGAAACGGAGGAGGACGTTTCCGTTGAGGGAGTATTGGCAAACCTCAGGATGAATACCGTCCGGGCCAGGAGAACACTTGAAAACGCACTTCAATTGATTGACATTAACAAGACTGATTGCTCCTGCCACGGTGGAAAGAGTGCAATCGAGGGAGCTATCATGACAGCTCCGGAACATCGAGGCTACCTTGCGAAGGAGCATCTGAAGGTTATCCTGGAAAGATAGAGTTCAGTGAACAAAAGAATATCCGATATCGGGGAGAGGGGGCTGATTCGCAGGCTTCGTGATAAGTTCCCTTCTCTTCACTCTATAGGGGATGATTGCGCTATACTGCCGCGAATTCAGTGCCCAGTTGTCACCACTGACAGTTATTTCGAAGGTACGCATTTTCATAGATGGTGGGCTCCTCCGAGAATTATTGGAAGACGTCTGCTGGAAGCCGCGCTCTCTGATATTGCGGCTATGGGTGCTACGGCTCAATGGGTATTTGCGGCACTATCCATCGACCCTGGCATAGGAGTGCACTGGATAGAGGGCTTCTATCAGGGACTGACCGAACGGGAGGATGTAGTCCTTGCGGGTGGTGAAACGGTAAAGGGAGATCGTCTGGGGATAACTCTCACCATTATAGGCGATGGCCAGGAGCGGGATACGATCCTCAGAAGATCATCCCTTCATCCAGGTGATCAGCTCTGGATAAGCGGTCTTCTTGGTCGAGCCCTGAATGCTCCTTCCAAACTTGAGAAGGTGGGCGGGTTGTTCGGGAAGGATCTTCATTCGCGTTCCGGGCAGCTCTCCGGTGAAGAGCTTGAGCAGTTGAGAGCCTTTCTACAGCCAAGAGCGGAGCTGGAGCTGGGAATTAAACTCAGAAAAATGGGTGTTCGCTGTGCGATAGATATATCAGATGGACTATTTTCTGAAGCAGCACACCTTTCAACTGAGAGCTCTGTGGATACGGTACTTGAGATTGATGAAACCCTGTTCTTCGACTCAGTGAAGGACACACCACTGGCCGCATCTGCTGCGGGAGAGGATTATGTCCTGCTGTTCGGGGCGCCCGGAAGCCTCGATTTTTCATCAGTTGGATGTTCGAAAATCGGCCGTGCAGAGACAGGAAATGGAGAAATGACTATATTTCTGAACGGAGAGAGAGTAAGCATTGACGCAGAAGGATATGATCATCTGGGGGTTTGACAATGACTGATTCGGGCGAATCGAAAGAAAATGAATTCAAGGTTTCCGGAAGCGACCTTCTTGATAAGCTAAAGGAGCTTTTTCATCAGGGAAACATAAGGCATATAATTATCAGGAATGAATCCGGAAAGACGCTGATCGAGCTTCCTTTAACCATGGGGATTCTGGGTGTTGCCCTTATACCCGCATATGCTGCAGTTGCTGCAATTGCAGCACTGGCTGTAAAATGCAGTTTTGAAGTAAAAACCACACAGGACCCTGACTGAAAGTCAGTACGACAGAATTCCCAGATAGAACCTGGAATACTCCACGGAGTGATATTCGTTCGTTCGCAGATCGATAGTTGTCATCCCTTCAATGGTACTTCCAGGAAAGGGAAACACCAGAAGCGTGTCACCGCTCCAGGAACCATCGAATATCCAGCCCTCCCATGTATCCCACATCGAAACCAACTCTGCTGATTTCATAGTGCCCCCGGCCCAGTCACAGAGTATTTCCGGATAAATGTTCTGCGGGCCGTTAGGAGTTATTATCCCCTGCAGCGGGTCATCTCCCATGATCCGATCCAGGACTACCGTTTCTCCTTCCTTTACAAACCACATTGCAGTGCCACTGTAAGCAGGATCTAGAACGGCGCCGTTATCCCGAAGCAGGACAGGATAAAAATCATCCTCGGAGGATGGCTGCAGCGCACACTCGTAGTAAACGAATTTCTCCTGCGATCCATCGCTGAATTCAAGGACGTAAGAAGGGGGTTCTCTCCAGGTTTCCAGCATGTCCGATGAGACACAATAATATTCTTCGACTAGATACTCCTGATTCTGTGTTGTATCCCATATCTCCCAGACCGCATTGTAGGACTGCGGAGGAGGCATCGGGCTTGTGTTCGTGAGACTTTCGGGAAACGGCAGTGTTTCTATAAAATTCCCTGAATGAACACTTACAGTGAATGTACCGCTGAACTGTGCCCCGTAGAAATAAACAATGGGGGCTCTTGCAACAGGTTCCTCCCACTGGGAAGGATAAGGAGGGATGAAATCGGAATTCGGATCAGTCAGGGGGTTAGCTCCGAATATTACATTCTCTTCTGTAAATGTTACCGCTCCCCATTCATGGACATAGACCGTTCCAAAGTCCATCGGAGCGATAACCGTATCCATGAGTGCTGCCGCAAAAATAAGTTCAAGCATAGTACTCCCCAATCTCAAATTGTGTTTCTAACGAACACCTCTGGTACAATCCCTGCCGAACAATATTCCAAACTCCCGATGATGTACAATAGCTGTAGAAGAAACCCTCCGCTATTTCATTCCCTTTATGTATCGGTTATTGTACTGATATCATTACAGAAATCAGGGAGGTACTTCTTGAGCGGTGAGATGATCGTACATGGTATACAAGCCATACTTCTCGGTCTTTCGGTCGGTCTTATTCTGCTGGTAATCCGGAAACATGCTCCCGGCAGCCGGCTCCGAATGTGGGTGCTTTTCGCAGGGATAGCGGGAGCTACATATCTTGTCATGAAAATGTTCGGGGTCCCCGGGGAATCAACGTTCTCGAAGATAGCCCTTGCGGCCACCATCATGCTTTCCTCGAACATACTTCTGCGGATTCTGAATCTGCTCTTCTGGGACTACCTTCTTAAAAAGCAGGTAGATGTACATATGCCGCGTCTCGTCATCGATATTATCAATTTCATATTGCTCACGATTGTGGCAGTTGCCATCCTTAATGGAGTATTCGGTGTAAAACTTACAGGATTTCTTGTAACATCCACGGTACTTTCTGCAGTCATAGGTCTTTCTCTTCAGGATATACTCGGAAATCTGTTTGCCGGTCTTGCTCTTCAGATGGAAAGACCATTCAAGCTTGGAGAATGGGTGAGTATGGAGGATGAAGAGGGCGTCGTTGTCCAGATGAACTGGAGAACACTCACAGTAAGGACAAGAGCTGGAGATTATGTTACAATACCCAATGCAACGATATCCAAGAATATAGTTACGAACTATTCACGACCGAACAGGAATCACATGTGCCGGATCAATGTCGGCATGGCCTACAATCACCAGCCAGGTATGATAAAGAAGGTTGTCACATCCACTCTTGAAAAAATGGATGGAATTCTTGAAACCCCGCCACCAAGAGTTTTCCTTGACAAATTTGACGAATATACCGTCAATTATGATGTCAGGTTCTGGATAAGTGAATATCACAGGAAGCCTGAGATAGAGAACGCCGTAAGAACAAGGATCTGGTACATCCTCAGGAGAAGAGGACTGACCATCCCATTCCCGATCAGGGATGTCACAGTCAGAGAAGTATCGGCTGAACATGACGATCTATTAAGAGATACCATTAAGCAGGAAGTAATCGCCGGGCTCAGAAATGTTGAACTTTTCCGCCCTCTCTCCTTCGATCAGATAGAGGAGCTGGCTTCAAGCTCTTCCAAACTCCTGTTCTCCAAGGGAGAAATCCTGGTTCAACAGGGAGATTCAGGCGATTCCCTCTTCATTATTATTAACGGGAAGGTGGATGTGTCTGTTTCCAATGGAGCCGGACGCAAAACCCACCTTGCTGACCTTCAGACAGGAGACTACTTCGGTGAAATGAGCCTGCTTACCGGCGAGCCCCGTTCTGCTTCTGTCATCGCTCTTGCGGAAACGGAAGTAATAGTCGTTGAAAAGAGAGGGATGGCTGAACTTCTGGAACAGGAATCATCTATTATAGAACCGCTTTCAGCCATGCTGGACAAGAGACTGGAAGATCTTTCCGGAAGGGTTACGGACCAGACAGCTAAGGAAGATAAGTCGGATCAGACCGAGAGGAAGGATCATCTGCTCGGCCGCATAAGGGATTTCTTCGGCATCAGATAAATAGGGACGGAGGCTTTTTATTCCAATTGGGCAAATAATGTTACACTATATCGAGTGCTGGATTTCAATTATTTGTGTTTTCAGAATAAAAAGCCTCCGTCCCTATTAGAATATGATCTGACTCAGGGCATAGTAAATCGCCATCAGGGACGAAAACACAGCGCTTGCAAAGAATCTCCATTTCAGGGAAACTCTATTCTGAATCACATAATTGGCTGCAAACGCAACCGGCACGTTTGCTATAAACGCGTAAAGCCCCAGCCGGAGAAGGTTCCAGTTTATACTGCTCCAACTTCCCTCCAGAATCTGAATGAATAGAAGATGCCGTGCTATCCATAGTGGATTGAAATAGAGAATGGCCAGCCCTGCTCTTGAAAGTGAACCCCCAGGGCCGATTGTCCCTGCAGTTTTTGCATCTATCCATCTGAACCAGTTCGGGATTTCAAAGGCGTAGACTGTCCCGCCGATGAACATCATGCCCATCATCCGCACGAGCGAGAAATCCGACAGGATTATAGATGCGATCGTATCCCCGATTGCGTATATGAGAACTCCACGCAGAACATCGGAGGTTCTATACCTGAATTTCAATATCTGCTGCTCTAGCGCTTCTTCTGCAGAAGTAGAAGGATCTTTTCATTTGTAAAAGGAGCGGAATAGATCGGAGGAATCTCCGGGTCGCATGCCCGGATAGCTTCAAGAATCGCGAAATAGGTTCCAATCCCGTACATGAACGGTGGTTCACCCACGGCTTTGGAATTGTAAATCCCGACGTTTTCTGAATGGCATTCCAGGAATTCTATATCCACTTCTCCCGGAGTGAAGTGAATATCGGGGATCTTGTACGTTGCAAGGGAATCCGACAGAAGAGCGTCTGTCTCCGGATGGTATTTCAGCTCTTCCAGTGTGACCCATCCTATCCCCTGAAGAAGCCCTCCTTCAACCTGCCCTCTGTCAACAAGGGGATTGATGCTCTCTCCGCAATCGTGAACGATCTTGACGGAATCCACCGAGAAAATGCCCCTCAGTCTGTCAAGAGTTATTTCGGTAACAGCTGTTCCCGCTACATGGTATGAAAATGGTCTGCCTTTCTCGGAAGATTTGTTGAAATGCAGTCCCGGTGTTGCATAATGGGCCTGGGACGATAGGTTCACTCTTGCAAGATATGCCAGGCCGACAAGCTTATTCCACTCAAGGTGGGTCTTCTTTCCGTTGATCGTGATTTTTTCGTGTATCAGATCAATCCGGCTGTCCGGATTTGCCCCGAGGTGTTTTCCGGCATAAATCAGAAGACGCTTCAGAATATTGCTGCAGGCTATTCTTACAGCGTTTCCATTCATGTCCGCAGCTGAGCTCGCTGCAGTTGGAGAAGTATTGGCTGACCTTGTTGTGTTTGTCGATTCCACTTTGATCCTGAAGAGATCGATCCCGAAGGTTCTAGCCGCTACCTGGGCGATCTTCGAATTGACTCCCTGTCCCATTTCAACAGCTCCGGTGCTTATTCCGACGCTGCCATCGGTATACACATGAACGAGAGCATTGGCCTGATTCATGGATATATGAGTGAAGGAAATACCGAAACAGACCGGCATGAATGAAATGCCCTTCCTGAACATGACATTACTACTGTTGAAGTCTTTGATCCTTCCATCATCATTTTCAGACCGGTACATTTCCAGCGCTTTCCTCCAGGATCTTCTTATCTCGTTTCCCTCGTACTGCATACCGAAGGGGAACATGTCACCTTTTTTCAGAAGATTTTTTTCCTGTATCTCAAGAGGACTGATCCCCAGTTCAAGCGAGGCGCTGTAAATTGCTGACTCTAAAACGTACATGGCCTGCGGCGCCCCGAAGCCCCTGAAAGCCGTGTTGGGCGGAAGATTAGTTCTGCAGGAAACACCTGTAGCTTGTACATTGGGGATGAAATAAGCGTTTGTTGAATGAAACAGTGTCCGTTCAAGGATAGCCGTTGAAAGGTCGGATGCCGCCCCTCCGTTCTGGTAGTAAGTAACCTCCCATGCAATCATCGTACCGTCATTTGTAAGGCCCAGCTTGAAATCGGAACTGTAAGGATGCCTTTTGCCGGTCCATGTCATATCTTCATTCCTGTTAAGCACGAGTTTCACAGGTTTGCCTGTTAGCTGTACTCCCAGTGCCGCCATTACAGCCCAGGGTGTTGCCTGGTCCTCCTTGCCTCCGAAAGCACCTCCCAGCCTTCCCACATTGACCTCTATCTTGCTCATCGGCAGCTTGAGAACTCTTGCGGCAACCCTCTGTACGAAAGTGGGTCCCTGGGTTCCGGAGGATATCCTGATACAGTCGTTTTCCATCGGAACTGCGAAAGCAGCCTGGGTTTCAAGGTACAGGTGTTCCTGCCCTCCCGAATCAGCGCGACCGGAAACTATGCAGTCGCATCTATTCCATGACTCGGATGTGTTCCCCATGGAAAAAGTTCTCGGTGGCGCTAGAAGCATTCCCTTCTCGAATGCTTGTCTCGGATCCACGACCGATGGCAATTCTCTGGTTTCCAGCTTTATCATCTTAACTGCTGCTCTAGCCTTCTCCGGCGTATCCGCCAGCACTACCGCCACGGGCTGTCCGATGAAAAGCAGCTCCTTATCTGCCAGAAGCAGCTCGTCCTTGTTGATACTTCCTATCTGGTTCTTTCCAGGGATGTCTTCCGCTGTAAAGACCGTTTCAACACCCGGCATCTCTAATGCTTCAGCGGTCTCCAGCTTCTCTATCACACCATGTGAGACTGGAGAAACCAGTACTGCAGCATGGAGGAGGTCTGCTGGAAGCTTGAAGTCGTCTACGAACAGGGAGGTGCCCCTTACATGCAGCAGCGCGTCCAGATGCTTCACAGCAGTAGCCCCGCATCGATCTGTCGGGGGAATAGCTCAACAAAATGGGCGGCTATAAGTTTCCCGAGAAGGAGCTTCTTGTACTCAGCAGACCCGCGTACATCATCGATCGGACTTACTTCACTGCGGGCAGTACGGACTGCGAGTTGAGCGGTATCCGTGGAGATACTCATGCCGCTCAGGAGTGCAGAAGTTCTTCCCAGGTAAAGGGGAACGGGTGCAACGCCTCCCGCGGAGATATCAGCTTTTTCGATCCTGCCGCCGTTCACCCTGAACGCGGCAGCTGTATTAACGGAAGCAATATCGAGATGCTGCCTCATCGCGACCTTCTCAAAATTAATAAAGGTATCGGAATCGGGTGCAATGTACTCGAGGCTTTCCAGTAATTCACCGGGAGAGAGGTCAAGTACTTTGTAACCTCTGAAGAAATCTTTCAGCTGTACTTCTCTGTAATCGGAACCGTTTGATATTCTCAGTTTCGCGTCCAGTGCAAGGAAGATAATGGTGAGGTCGCCTATGGGAGAGGCGTTTACGATATTACCTCCCACAGTTGCTCTATTGCGAACCTGGGCGGAGGCGACAAGATGAAGGGATCGTGCAAGATTACCTGAGTCACTGAATACTCCTGAATCGATGATATCACGCACGGTTGCCCCTGCTCCGATAAGAATCCTGTTCTCCAGGACAGTTATTTCCTTCATTCCCTTTTTTCGGGAAAGAAATCTCAGTTCACTATTCCTGAGGTCCTCAGCTCTTACGGCGAAAAGGTCGGTTCCACCTGCTACCGTTACAGTATTTCTCGAAACGCTCTTTTCGGATGTATCTGGTTCGCCCGTACCCATAGTCTTCAGAGTTTCTTCAATTCCGAGGAAGTAGGGGGGCAGTATCTCTTTTTCAACAAGCCATTCAAGATGTTCTCGTGAAGTGCAGCGTTCGGCGGGTGAATGTCCAATCAATCCGGATATTGTTTTCGCGGATTTATTAATGGAAACGTAACCAGTGCATCTGCAGATGTTCCCTGCGAGGGAATCTGCTGCCCCCGTAACGTCAGGATCGACTCTTCCAAGAAGGTAGCCTGTAAGGGATATGATGATGCCGGGCGTACAGAAACCGCACTGAGAAGCGCCTTCGTCCACAAATACCTGTTGAAGAGAGGAGAGTCCTTCTTCCGGATTAACTCCTTCGATAGTTACAAGATGCCTGCCGTGGAGTTCACCAACCGGAAGAATACAGGAATTCACAGCCATGTACTTAATCCCATGCGGAAGCAGTGTTCCCAGCAGCACAGTACAGGCGCCGCAGTCACCTTCTTTGCAGCCTTCCCTTGTTCCGCTCAGCCCTGCTTCCGCGCGAAGCAGATCAAGGGTAACCGCTCCTGGTGGAAGCCCGGTAATGTATTTCTTATCGTTTAGAATGAAAGATATCATCTTTCCCCGCCTCTCTGAACTTCAGTGAGTATAATATTGTTAAGGAGGTAGGGGTATTTCCCGAAGATACTCTTTCAGTTTCTCTTCAAGTTGTCTGCAGGAAGCATCAGTACTTGAATAGATCTCCTCAGCCCTGTGAAACTCAAGCATGCCGATATTCCTGATAGCAGGCTTAATGTAAATATCAGGCTGACAGATCTTCATCTTTGTTCTTACTATCGATCTCTGCATTATATCGAACATCTCAAGAACCGCTTTAACCGCTCCTGGAAGTTTTCCGGATTCGGATTCTGCATATCCCAGAACATCAACAGCAACTATCAGGTCGCAATCGTTCAGAACATCAAAGGGCACCGGGTTCACACCTGCACCGTCGATAAGAATGCGCTCCCCGTATTTTACCGGTGTGAACAATCCTGGCAGCCCCATGCTTGCCTTGACCGCCTTCAGAAGATTCCCAGAAGAGAGTAGTACCTGTTGGGACGCCCAGAAATCGGTCGCAACGATCTTCATTGGTATCTCAAGGTCCTCAAAGTTATCTATTTGAATGGCATCGTAGAAATACTTCATGATCGAATCACCTTTGAAGATCCCCGGTCCCAGGAAGTCAATATCCATGAATTGCACAAGTTTCCTTATTTCTTTAAACCGTTCACCGGGTGAAGCACTCTTCCTGATAATCGTATCCTGCACTAGACTGCGAATTTCGGTTCCTTTTACTCCGGACGCATACATGGCCCCCAACACGGCGCCTATGCTGGTTCCCGCGATACAGCAGGGTCTGATCCGCATTTTATCAAGAAGCTCAAGAATCGGAATATGGGCAAGTCCTCTTGCTCCGCCCCCGCCCAGAGCAAGACCCAGCCGTATATCACCGTCTTTAATGTCCGGTTTTCTCCTCCTGAGAAGCTCCCGGATTTTACGTGCGAGATGACTTTTCATTCATATCTCCAGCAGGTCTTGATGTATTCTGTTCAATCACATTTGATCAAATAGGAATGATCTGGCTGCACGCATGTCCTCTAATGGGATCGTGAAGATAACATCATAAGGTGCCATATCAACTTCTACAGTTGCCGTCAGCAGGTAATAATTTTCAAATTCTCCATCAGAATGCACAGTGATTGCCAGGGAATCCTTGTCGCGGAATGATAAACGAGCCAGCTCATTCAAAGAGTGAATCTCCACTATCACAGGAGTATCTGCAGTTATATACCACTCGGCAGAATCAGTGTTCAATACGGCCAGGTTTACAGGGTCAAAACACCTCGCGCTGATAAACGCGTATTCTTCATCATTGCGGCGGGCTAAGAGAACTGAATCTCTGATGAAATACTCCGGCTTTGATTCGCTTATGGTGAAGTAGGAATCACCATTATTGTTTATAGACCACAGAACCCCCCAGTCTTCCAGAACCCCTGCTATTGATGGCGCTCCATCAACTCTGCTGAAACTGATTCCGCCGAATTCCTCCTCAGCTTCCATCATACTTCCCTGTGATTCCCATTGAAAACTGAAATCTGTTAAATCCATACAAAGAAGAAACCACCTGGTCTCCCATAGGTAATGGGACCCGTGGTTAAAGACAGTTCTGACAAGAAACACCGCTTTTTCTGGAGATCCAGCAATCATATCAATATCCGTTGTCATTGCGTCCGGTGGCGTTGCCCATGAACTCTGGATTAATATAGAGCCCACCAATATTCGAATGATTTTCGTACACATAAGACTCCTCATACGTGCGGATAAGCATGGTAATCTTCAGGCTTACCGCCATCATGCCATGCCATGTAATTCGCATTCCAGTTTAGAGTGCTTTCAAGTTCCTGCACTGTGATGTTCAGTGTATCAGCGCAAAATGTAATTAACTTCTCTCTCGGTAGAATTTTTCCAAACTTCTTTTTCGCATGGTTTACAGTAGCACAGCATAACCATGAACCAGGAGATTTGGAATGGTGCCAGTAATTTGCTGGATTGTTCAGATATTCGAAATCCTCTTCGGAGAAACCGTATTTCTGATCGTGATATTCAGTTGATGCTTCCCTGTTGTAGTAGGACAAGAATATCTTCCATTGTTCTTTGTCCCCCAAAGCCATTCTAATAATACCTCTCTTTGGTCACCTGAAGCATCAGGTTAATAGCCTTCAGTTGCCCCGTAGCCCACCGGACCATCTGAATAGCCGACCTCGTCCAGCCACCACTGCGGGTAGCCCACTTCCACCGCCATTTCGTCGGGGGAGTTCACGTAACCGTCATCGTACCTGACGATGAGCATATCCGCCAGTGACCACCAGCGATCCACCACTGTATCGGCGTTTGCTATAGACCAGTTCGTGAGGTAGGCTCTCGCGCCGCATTCGTCCTCCTCCATTATCTCCATGGCGGCTGCGTCGACGAGTGCGACGTCGGCAAGCTCAGCGTTCTCCACACTGTCCTGCACCGCCTGGATGTCCTTTATCATGTAGGAGTACTTCAGCTCGGCCCAGTTGGAAACGAAGTTGAAAGCCCACCAGGCACTCTCCCTGCTGAATATCCGGGTATCTCCGCTCTGGTAGCTCCAGGGCAGATCGTTCATACCGCAATAGAACGGGACGAAGCAGGTCTCAGCCGGCTTGTCGGGGCCCATCCAGCAGATGCCTCCAACAGGATCGGGGAGCCAGTCCCTCCCCTGACAGACGTAGACGAACCCGACATACCCGGCGGAGATCGGTCTTTCCCATGCACCGGGCTGGTCCGTGCTGGTTTCCCCCCCGATGAACCCGTGGTCATCGTACTCACCGTAGTGCCTGTTGGGATAGCCGAACGGTCCCGCTGCGGGACCGACCGTCATATCGAACTCGGTTCCCTCGAAGTGATCCCTGTGAAGCCTCATTACACCGCGCGTGGAAAGCAATGTATCCGGCGTTACCGAGAAAGGGTAGTAATGTGTGTTGCCATCCTCAACCCATGGAGAAAGTTCCAGTGAGGGCGCTACAAGAGACTGAATCCTCCATACCCTGCGCAGGGCATCGTATGGGTGTCTGCATTCACCCTCAGCTACAGTTGTCAGCCAGTCCAGCGGACCGTCTGCCGGATCCCACCAGCCCAGAGCCTCAGTCTGCTCGAAGAGATCCGAACAGTACAGCAGGTCCGGGTCATCCGGATCTATCTCTCTTATCCGGAACTCGTTGGCAGCAACAAATACTGTGCCGTCGGGCACCCTTCTGGCTACCCATAAACCGCCGGAGCTGTCAGCAGTGCCGCAGCAGACCTCGAAGATCCAGCCCTCCTGGGGATCCCCTACTGGCAGGGTCTCACCGGTGCCGTAATAACCGTATTCCTCTACCAGCCAGCCCATCAGTTCGACAGCTTCCCTGGCGGTAGTGCAGCGCTCTAGCGCCACCCGCGAAAGCTCACTGGAATAGAAGAGTCTCTTCTCTGGATCGGCCGGAAGCTGCCACCTGGCGCTGTTCGTACATTCCCCTATCATCACCTGATGTTCGTTCATGATTCCATAAGAGCCGTCGAAGTAGGAGTAGGTGTGTTCCACCTGCGGTATGCTCCCCAGGGGTATGTATAGCTCTGCTCCCATTGCCTGCATGTACCCCGGACCCCTCTCCTCGCAGAAAAGCCTGGGCTCCAGGACGGCGTTGTATTCGGGCATCGGTCCCAGTGCCGTTGCAGAGCAGTAGACGGGACGCTCCGAGCCGGGATCGTGATCCATTGCCGGTACGAAGATAACCCTTTCGTCCATCAGCTCATTATCGTCGGAGTGGGTCACGTACAGTGACCCGTCCACGGTAGCCCCGGCGGTCACCAGGGTGGTCGTGCATGCGCCTGCATACCTCGGGAGAAAGATGAATGATAAGGTCGTAAGCAGAATCGCCGCGGTTCGTCCCATGAGAACCTCCATGCGGTTACGAGCCGATAGAAAACTGGATACTTTGCATCTTCCCGATCATATAGTTTGGCCACTCAGTTAACAATGATCAGCTTATCAGAATCCTGATGCTCGGTTCCCTGCGGTTCCGTGGCCAGGTAGAGTCGTATCTGCCCATAAAAATCACCTGAGATAATATCCATGCGGCCGTCATCGTTCCAGTCGTACAGGCAGATGTTGTGATGCCAGTGGTAAATAGGCTCACCGTCGCTCTCGAGCTGTATGCCCCCTTCGAAAACTGGATTCTGGTTTGTGCCCACATTCCTGTAGAAGTAAACCCAGCCACAGTTTGGTCCGTTGTCATACCCCTCACTGGAGGCGGGAAAGTGAACTTCGTTTTGCTGCGGTGCATTGGAAAAGGGTCCCGTATCACAGGCGGCCAACACCAGATCATCAATCCCGTCACCGTCCATGTCGCCAACTTGAGGGCCCGAGCGCCATTTCTGGATGTAAGTCCCGCTGCTGGTCAGACCTTGATAACTGTTGAACTGAGGGTTCCCGGCAGTTCCCTGGTTCTGATACAACCGAACACTGCCGCCGTCCATGAACTCCCTGCCGACAAGCAGGTCCTGCAAACCGTCACCATTCCAGTCATGCACTGCCGGACACGATATGAAGCCGACATCTATCTGTGTGCCGTTGCATTGTATATGCGGCATCTCCATAAGGCTGCCATCGCTAAGTCTTTCGTAATAGAATACATACCCGCAGCCGCTTCCAAAGATCAGATCATTGCGGCCGTCATTATTCCAATCCACAACCTGCGGATTCGGTGTAGCTGCATGTCCTCAAGTACTGTAAATCTCAATGGGTTCATTATTCGCTTCAAGGTAACTGTAATCCTCAAAAATGGGATTACCTGTCTCGCCCTGGTTCAGGTAGAGTCTGAAGTGTCCGTAACACGGATCACCCATCCCGTAGGGATCCGGGTTCTGATTAACGTCAAAGCCCTCCGAAATAATAAGATCCGCCAACCCATCCCCGTTCCAATCAGCCATGCATGGAGAAGCAAGGTTCTCTACTACAATGCCCCCGCCAATATCTACCGGTGGTTCAAATACGGGTTGGGCCGACAAAGTTGTAGCCAGCACAAGTAATGACACAGGAAGATATTTCAAAATGTTCTCTCCTTCTACCCTTTTGTTTTGTTAACGATTACTATTCGTATTATCCGCCCGGTGTGGTTGCTTCTCTTCTATTAAGTTTATTCATCTGCATTTGTTCCCGAGAAAGTAGGAGTGTTTCTTATACGGTCGTATCTCCTGCATGAAATTTCAATATAGCTGGTAATTCTGATCTGTCAAAGTTTTGCAGGATTCCTGAGAGTAAGAAGGCTGCCTCCGGAAACCCAATAATCCAGTGTTTCTGGAAACCACTCCGGAAACCTTGTCGCTTGAATGATTTTCCATTATTGTACCGTTATCATCGGTATTACATGATTGTTCCGTTCTCCAGGGAGGTATTATGAGAGTATACTTATTTTTAGTGCTGTCTATCTGCCTTGCGGCTGCAGCGGCCACACCGGATTACCAGCCACCCTTCAACGTAATGGCAAACGGTGCGCAGATTGAATTGTCCGTAGGACACGCGAATCCTCTTATTACCGATTGGAATGGAGATGGTCTGAAGGATCTTATCCTGGGCCAGTATTCTTCAGGAAAGCTTCGTTACTACGAGAACAACGATACGAACGATTCTCCCATGTTCGGGAATTATACATTCATGCAGGCTGACGGAGTTGATATTTCACTCTCATCCGGTTGATGCACGGGAGCGACAAATCCACAGGCTGTGGATTTCAATGGTGATGGACTGGATGATCTGATAGTCGGTGAAAGAGAAGGATACGTCAACTACTTCAGACGGCTCGGTGATGGAACACTTACCAGTGAAGGCAGAATTCAGGCGGGAAGCATTGATATTGATGTTGGTACTAACTCCGCCCCCTTTGTTTTCGACTGGAATAACGATGGACTGCTTGATCTGATCGTTGGCCGCGAATCCACATCAGGCGGAAGTCTCTATCTTTATCTCAATGAGGGAACCTCTGGAAATCCGGTGTTCAACAGTTACGCACCTGTTATGAAGGGCTCCTCACCGGTTGCCTGGCCAAGAAGCATTCCACATATGGAGGATATGAACGGAGACGGGTTGCTGGATCTTCTTGTAGGGGAGGACAACGGGCACACCTATTACCTGGAGAATGTTGGAGCGACAGGAGCGCCTGTATTTGCGACCAGCGCAGCGATTACAGTAAATGGAACCCCATTTGCCTGGCCAACTGGGGAGACGGATGCCACAGTTTTCGTGAATGACTGGAACGAAGATGGAATTCTGGATATCGTTCAGGGGAATTATACGGAGTACCTGTTCGTATTCCTGGGAAACGATCCTACAGGCATTGGCAGCCATTCGGAAATACCAGAAGGCGGAGCCTCGCTTACCCTTCTATCCAATCCGGTATTTGGTTCGTTAAGATTTACATTTTCATCAGATCAGCCTGTACCTGTTACTGTCAGCCTCTTCAGCATGGACGGAAGAATGGTGAACAGGTGGGACCTGGGTACGATCAACGGTGTTACGGATCACACTCACGCCGTTTCTGAACTGCCCACCGGCGTTTATACCATGGTTTCCTCTGTGGATGGATATATCTCATGTTACCCGATAGTCATTATTCGATAGAAACAGAGAAGGGGGTTTTATGAAAATTGCTGTTACAATTATGTCTCTGTTCCTGTTCGCAGGCATCTGCATGGCAGATTATCAGATAGTCGCCACGCTCGATGCTCCGGACACGAACATATCAGGGCTTGGCTTCGGAAATGGGTCATTGTGGGCCGTGGATGGGGTCACGGAGTACGCCTACCAGGTCGATCCTGTTACCGGCGCTGTTCAGAACTCCTGGTACTGCGAAAACACTACAAAAGTTCCTTCAGGTCTTACTTTCGCCAACAACACTGTTTATATCGCCATGGGTACACCTCCTAACCTCACGCTGTCATACTGCTACAGGTACAATACCTCGGGGGTATATCTGGGACAGTTCTCTCTGGACTGTTGAGGAAGCGATTTAGACCAGCAGGTTACTGGTCTCGCTACAGGTAACAGTAAGATTTTCGGAGCTGGTGTTGATACTCAGACAATGAAGGAAGTTCTCGAGATATACAATTATTCCGGGACCATTCAGACAGGTCCGGAGTTCATGCTTGAGCTCGGAATCGAGTTCTACGACATTGCCTACTACAATGGTAACTACTGGTTCGCATGCAACGATGCTGCATTCCCGATTCGAGTTTACAATGGCAGTGGGGGTCTTGTGGAATCCGTGAGCTCGTCGGTTCTTCCGGCAGCCCACGGTATGACATTCGATGATGATGGTTATCTCTGGGTGAGTAACATGAACACCGATGAGATATACAAGATCGATTTGAACGTAACATCCCTCGAATCTTCAACCTGGGCATCCATTAAAGCCACTTTCTAGCACTTCTTCTTACTCGGTCATTCAGGAGGCCCCGGGCAACCGGGGTCTCTTCCAATCCTTGAGAGCTGACGGGTCTTTTACTATTGTTCTTCTATCATTATTGAAAGGAGATAGAATGATCTGCTCCATTCGTCTCAGTGCTTCAGGATTCTTAGTAGTAATTGTTTCTCTATGCTTTTCCCTGCCTGCCTGTTCCGATGATTTCAGCGCGTATATCGATGAATGGGAAGCAAGAAGTAATGGACTGGGATATTTCAGTATACTCGGCATTCCATCCGAAATGCTTCCAGATGGAATAGACAACCTGGATTTACTGATTCTGGGCGATGATCTTATCGATGGTTCGGATCTAGCGATTATCGGTTACGGCCTTGATACTCTTTGCTTTGGTTCTGTAGCATTTGATATGTTTCTAAATCCAGCCAAGACATTTGCTTCTTTCAGAAGTGAAGACAGTCTGATAATCCTTTCTTCCGAATATCCAAGCAGAACTACAACGTGCAATATGTCCTATGCCTGGGATAAAGATGCACAGATCCTCATTCCGGTTGAATCCTGGATAAGCGACTGGTCCGCTGACCTTCTGGCGTCTGCGGATTCACTTCTTGAAATCGGTGAGATCCGGCAGGCTGCGGACAGTATAAGCAACATGTTCTACGGCTGGACGTATTACGACACCAGTGAACTCAGCTGCCGGTTCCTCAGGGCAGCCCACGCAGCTTCAAAGGATGCCCCCAAGGAGGAGGCTCTGGACTATTACGATGCGGCTGTTTACGCCTTCGATATTATCCAGTACGATAATACCTGGTTCCTTTCATTTTCTTCTCTTGAGGAATTTCTCGGGAGTGATTATGCCGAATACATTGAGGCGGATGAACTTGCCGGGATACTCCGTGATTACGCCGGGATATTCAGAGATAACGGCTTTGTTGTGGAAACTGTCTTCGATGACATCGCTGATATACTTGAAGGGAACGAGTAAGAGCTGGCCCCGATCTTCAGAACTGACTATTCAAAAAGGATATCCTTTCGGGCATATTCCGATAGTACAGGTGCTAAACCGTTAAGGCGAGCTACAATTTCACTCCTTTCGGGCAGAAGATCCTCTGAATAGGCAAATTCGGTGGCTACAGAATCAAACTGGCTCAGCAGATCTTCCTGCATATCGTATCCAGCTATCTGATCGTAGAGCCACACCAGCCCGGATGTCTTTGTGTAGATATCGACGGTACTGAGATCTGGTGACATGTACAGCATCTCCACATCGGGAAGATGAATGATAATGCTGTTTGAGATCTGTTCCAGGGAATCCTCGGTCAGTTTATCCAGATCCAATCCGTATATGTAGGTAACCTTCATTATTAACAGACCTTCTCTGTTCCCGAGAAGAAGGCTGTTCTCATCGATATCTGTATATATGTATGTTGTTATCCTGTCAGTTGCCAGGAAGAAAAGACTTTCGGACTTGAGAACCTGCAGGACGGAAGTGGTCGATCTGGAGAAGCCAAAGATATTACTCAGATCCAGGATATTCAAGGTTGCCAGGAATATCACTAGAAGTATAAGCAGGAGTAGAACAACAATTGATCTCCGAAGTGTTTTCACAACTAGGTCTCAGCACTGAGCAAAACGAAGTATCAAAACTACCGAAGCAATAGCTATGATCGCGAATACTATCTTTTTCATAAGACCTTTCCTTGGTATGGTGCTCAGTGTTTGAGTATCGAATCATAATGATATTATGTCAAGATCAATCTTTACGACCTTTCCCAGTACTTTCAACTTACAGGTGTGAGTAGTTGACATCATTCTGGGTGAAAAGGTGCTTTATATGTGCTTTTCGCCTTGACTATTCTGATTCCATCGGTTAAGTATTGAACGGATGCTATCTTGCTGTACTTGATGCCTGTGGTTTCTATAGCGAGAGATGCTAAGGTTGAATTAGGATTGTAATAAGATAGGGGTTGCACCCATGATATATACTCCCATACTCAAACAGACCGCGGGAGAGCGAACTGCTTAACGTAATCCCCCGGTATATTCAGAAGCTCTTTCTAGAGGGCAGGACAGGCGACTGTACAACCAACTGCATTCTTCTGCTTGACATCACCGGCTTTACATCAATGACCGAGGAGCTCATGACCCACGGAAAAGCGGGTGCTGAGGTTCTTTCGAGCATCCTCGGGAGGATATTTTCCAGAGCTGTAAAGGAGATCTACGGCAGGGGAGGTATGATAGCTCAGTTCGAGGGGGATGCGGTATTAGCGGTATTTCCCCCCGATCGACCTCAGGACGCGCTGGATGCAGCCCAATCGCTGGATCTCTATTTCAAGAAGAACCTTCATCGCAGAACCAGGTTTGGTGATTGGGAGGTTTCGGCAAGGCTGGCTCTTGCCGCAGGACCCATTGAGTGGGGGATCGTCGGGAAGAAAAAGTTGATCCATTACGTAAAGGGTGACCCGATTACAAGAGCCTTTTCACTTATATCAGAAGCCAGCCCGGTCAGCCTGCAATTCGATGAGAGTTTTCAGGTAATCCAAGAGGGTCCCATCGAAGCTGCCATTACCGGATCAGAAGGTACATGCAGCGGAATCTACGATAACACTTCCAGGATAAGGAAGACTGTTGCGAAACGTTTCGTGCCTGATCTCATTCTGTCCTGCAGTCTCACCGGTGAATTCCGCGAAATAACCACTGTTTTCGTAGCATTGCGCCGATCCTCATTAAAAAAGACGCACAGCTCCATCCAGAGTATTCTTGAAAAGGCAGCCTACTATGGTGGATATGTAAGCGGGCTTTACTTCACATCCTCAAAACCGCTAATTACCATCCTGTTCGGTGCACCTGTTTCATGGGAGAATAACGAGTCCAGGAGTTGCCGATTCGCCTGTGATCTGAAAGAATCAATCGGTGAAGGCATGAGATGCGGCATAGTCTCAGGTACGGTTTACGCAGGGATGACAGGTAATTCCAGGAGATGCACCTACACTGTTTTCGGTGACACGATCAATACGTCTGCAAGACTGGTATTCAAGGCCGGCTGGGGCGATGTGCTTGTATCGGAAGAAACATCCGCCAGAACAGAGAAGGATTTCGCCTGGGGCGGCAGAACAAGCTGTTCGTTGAGGGGCAAAAGGGAAGACACCATGATCCTCCACCTTCTTAACTGTCAGGATTCTAGTATCAGACGGATTTATCAGGGAGAAATGCTGGGACGCTCCTCCGAACTGCGTTCTATTAGAAGGCGACTGTATACTCTGAAGCATGGAGCTTTCGCTGGCGTAACTACCGTATACGGTGAGGCGGGTATCGGCAAATCCAGGCTTATTCATGAAGCGGCTCTCGAGCATGACGGATTGTCCCAGACCTTCGTTCTGCGATGTGATGATGTATTGAAAACCAGCCTTAATCCTTTCGAGTACTTCTTCAGGGATTATTTCAGGCAATCAAGTTCGAAGTCTGCCCAGGAGAATAGACGAGCGTTCGAAGAGGGAATGGAGTTTCTGGCAGTACGGCTAGAATCCTGTGCAGCTGAAAATGCGCCTTCCCTGGCGGAAAATCTCCGCATGTATCAGTCAATGGTTGGTTCTGTACTGGGGCACTTCCGGAAAGGCTCAGTTTTTGAACAGCTTGATCCGGGAAAGAGGTTCGAGAACATAGCAGTTGCCACCGGAATTCTGATCGGAGCGCTGGCAACGATCCGGCCATTTATCCTCATCGTAGAGGATCTTCAGTGGATGGATGATGATTCGAAGAGACTGCTGGGCTTCATCTCGGGAGAGCTTACAAAGTACCCTGTGGCGCTGCTCATCTCCAGCAGATACACGGACGATGGCTCAAAACCGGAGACAGGAATAGAACACAGGGTGGATTACGCATCAATAGATCTTGAACCTGTCGATGCAGAAACTTCCAGATCCATTGTATCCGCCCATTTTTCCCAGGATCCAGGAGATGATCTCACCGCCTTTATTCATGAAAGGACAATGGGAAACCCCTTCTACATAGATCAGTTCTGCGTATACCTTAAGAATTCAGGATTTGTGGAGCGCAGGAAAAAGGGCTGGAGGCTTGTATCGCGTAACAAGGAAGTTCCATCCGGTATCCTGTCAATACTGGTTGCCAGAATGGACAGGCTGCACAGCAGGCTTAAGAAGCTTGTGCAGACGGCATCGGTTCTGGGTCAGGAATTCGACCTTAATGTCCTCTCTGAAATCTCTGAAGAAAAGAACACGGACTATCTGCTGTGGCAGGGCGTCAGTGAACAGCTCTGGACCAGAACGAAGGAAACCACATACGCCTTCAATCATGCTCTGTACAGAGACACGGCGTACAGCATGCTGCTGGAGCGGGAACTGAAGAAACTGCACATGAAGGCAGCCGATGTGATACTGAGCAGGAATAAGAATGATCCCGACAAAGTTGCCGGTAAGATAGCATTTCACATGGAGAATTCCGGAAAACAATCCGAAGCTTCCGAATGGGGATGGAAAGCACTTCTCCAGGCGGATAAGAACAGCAGGCTTCACGAGTGTCTGCGCTGGACCGAAAAGCTTCAGTCCATGCTTTTGAAGAACAGTACAGATGGCAGTAGACCGAAATTGCTGTGTAATGTTCTGTTCAGAAGGAACGGTGTCCTGTCCCAACTGGGCAGACATGTGGAGCAGGGGAAAAACCTCGAACTGCTGGTGAAACTGTGTGAGTGTGAAAGCTGGGAAGACAGAACCACCGACCTCCTTAACATACGGGCACACTACTGCAACAGTATTGGGAGGGTAGACGAAGCTTTTTCCCTTTACGAGAAGGGACTGGAAGTTGCCGAACTGGAGAAGAATCTTGAAAGCCAGGCGATGATACTGGGAAACATCGGGATCCTTCACAGGGGTGCGGAGCATATTGACAAGGCAAGAGATTGCTACGAAAGGGCGCTTGGAACGTACAGAAAACTTGGTGACAGGAAAGGTGAAGGCAATATTCTTGGCAATCTGGCTCTTCTACTGAGGCATCAGGGTTGCACTGCAGATGCTGAGAAACATTACATGCAGGCTCTCAGGATACATAGGGAAGTGGGTAACAGAAGGGCGGAAGGTTACATCCTCAACGGCCTGGGGAACCTCTCGGAAGATAAAGATGCTGCTCTGGAATGGTTCCGAATGTCTCTGACTATTAACAGGGAGGTAGGGGACAGGAAAGCCGTTGGTATCGCCCTTGGTAACATCGGTCAGATCGAATCCGAATGGGGGCATTTCGAGATTGCAGCTCAGAATCTGTACAGAGCACTTGATATTTTCAGAGATATTGACAATCTCCCCCTTCAGGCCGGGACACTCCACATTATAGGAGAGATGGACATTTCCCGGGGAGATCTGGATGCCGCATACTCAAACATCCAGGAATCCATTGATATATCCAGAAGGAGCAAACGAAGACGTACAGAGGTCTTTGCTACAATTCTTCTGGGAAGGATAGGTGTACTGAAGGGTGACACTGAAAGTGCCCTTGAACTGTACACACGGAGTTACGATCAGATAATAAAATACGGATTCTCATTCGAGATCGACGAGAAATTTACCCAGCTCCGTAAGCTCCTTATTGAAAACGGAACCGACCCTTCCGTTCTTCCATGGCCATCGGGCTGGGATCAGACGGACCGAAACACTACCCCTTTACAACTCCCAGTGGGTTGAGCCTGACAAGCGGTTTTACAAGGTCCTTTTGCGCTTCCATCACTTCTTCTATGCTCTTATAGGCATCCGGAGCTTCGCTGAGATCCAGCAGAGGAGCGCCTTTCTTTCTTTTTCCGAAACCGCTGTACTTCTTCCAGCCGCTCCAGACCACATCTTTCATTGAGGCGTTACAATTGCCTAATGTAAGTTTCCGAGAAGCTTCACGCCTTCCCATTACTCTACCCGCACCGTGGGAACAGCTGCAGAATGAATCAGGATTGCCAAGTCCCTGGACAATGTAGGAATGTGTTCCCATGCTGCCGGGGATGATGCCTTCCTGGCCCTTCCTCGCGGAAGTGGCACCCTTGCGGTGCACCCATACATCCCTGCCGAAGTGGTTTTCAAGAGCAGCGTAGTTATGATGGATGTTAACCTGATCGCAGAACCGGGCATCATTTATTATCCCGGCATAGATCTCCTTGAAGGATTCCATAAGTCTTTTCCTGTTTTCCATGGCGTATTCCAGGGCGAATTCCATATCCTTGATGTAATCCCTCCCATCGTTCGATTCGACAGGGAGGAATGAGAGGTCTTTCGCAGGGAGCACTTCTCCATGGTTCCTGCAGTGCTTCAGTGCAATACTGTGATGATGGTTGGCGATGCGGTAACCGATATTCCTTGATCCGGAATGGATCATGAGCCAGATGTAACCATCGTCACCTTCCTGCACTTCCAGAAAATGATTTCCGCCTCCGAGTGTTCCAAGACTTCTTACTGCAAGCTCTCTGCCCCTTTTATCAATCCAACCCGGGAGTCTGTTGAATTGCTCCCATTTCTGCGGAGATCGATGCGAGTGACCTTCTCCGGTTGGAATGAACCTTCCCGCTTCATCCACAATTCCTCTAAGGTCAGCTTTGGTTATGCTTGCAGCTGATGTATCGGTGCGGACAGCCACTATACCGCAACCTATGTCAACTCCAACCGCATAGGGAATGACGGCATTCACGCAGGCGATCACGCCTCCGATCGGCATTCCGTACCCAGGGTGACAGTCGGCCATAATTGCAACATGGCTCCACACCTGACTGTGCCGGGAGAGGTTCACAGCCTGATCCATTGCTGTTTTCTCAACATTATTGCACCATGACAGAATTGGTATTCTGCCGGAATCGGAATCGGTCCACTCCACAGCTGCCTCCAGCACTGCTGATGCTTATTGAATAGCCCTTTACTCCTTTGCGGAGATAATTGAATTCCACCAGAAAGGAAAGGGCTGTTGACTCCATCCGTTCTTTTCCACATGAGTATTCAGACTGATAAATATTCCTTTTTTAGGTTGGACAGATGATTACAGGAGCTATTTGTGCGGTTGTTATAGGTGCTGGTTTCCCCGGTCTCGAAAGCAGGGCAGACTACATGATGGATGTGCGGCTTGAGCCTGATTCGGGCATGCTCTTCGGACATTCTGAGATCATGTTTACGAATGGCGTTGATTCTCCTGTTGATACTCTCTGGCTCCATCTCTATCCGAATGCTTACAGGGATATTTCAACTGCCTTCGGACAGGATCTTGAAGCTGTTGGCCGTTATTACTTCAGAGCGTCTCCCGAATCCGAGAAGGGCTGGATAGATCTTTCAGGCTGGAGCCTTAACGGGGATCCGGTTGATGTTTCCCTAGACGGCTGTCTTGGTTTCGTAAACCTCGATTCTCCCCTTAATCCCGGAGAAACTGTTTTACTTCAGGGTGACTTCATTGTGAAAGTACCTGCATTCTGGAGCAGAATGGGGCACCTGGGAGATACATACCAGATCACACAATGGTATCCAAAGATGTGCGTTCTTGATGAGAACGGATGGCACCGGGGAAGGTATCACTGGAGGGGAGAATTCTACAGCGACTTCGGTGATTACTCGATAACTCTGGATATCCCTGAAAACTTCATTACAGCTGCCACCGGATCAGTTGAGAGCATTTCATTTTCGGAAGACTCTCTGAGGAGAACCGAAACATGGAAAGCGTACAATGTTCATGATTTCGCATGGTCTGCAAGCCCGGATTATACGGTAAGGGAGTACACCTATGTCTATCCTGAACGTCTGGGTGCCGATTCGATAGATGTACACCTTGTTCTTCTGGATGATGACTCCAAACACTGGTCGGATGTACCTGCTGTTATCGATTCCACGCTGCTTTATTACGGGGAGTGGTACGTACCTTATCCCTACGCTGACCTCTGGGTTGTTGAACCGGTACTACTGATGGCCGGGGGTATGGAGTACCCCCAGTTCATATTTTCAGCGGTCGATATACCGATGACAAGAGCCCTGGAGATGGTAACATCACATGAAATAGGGCATCAGTGGTTCTACGGCATGCTTGGGAATGATGAAGTTAATGAAGCATGGCTCGACGAAGGGATGAATACCTTCAGCGAGCTTCGTTACATGCAGAGGAGACACGGTTTTTCCGGGAATATGTCCACAACTCCCGACTGGATAATGGAGATAAGCGACCAGGATATCAGCCTTATGACGTACGTAACAGGTACTGCTGTAGAAAAAGTCCCTGTGCTCAGCGACGCTACATCGGCCGGTGACGGCAGCCACCCTAGCGGGTTCACATACTATTCCAAGCCGGCTTTTTTCCTAAGGATGCTTCAGCGTCAGGTTGGAGAAGAGGATTTTGACAGGATAATGTCTATATACTTCGACCGCTTCATGTACCATCACCCACATACGGATGATTTCCAGGCTGTTGTGGAGGAAGTTACCGGTCGATCATGGAAGGTGGAATTCGATTTCTGGCTAAGGGGGACTGGGAATGCCGATGTGTGGGTTGAGCGCATAGAAGAATCGGGTAACTCAACGACGGTTGCAGTAACAGGTGATGTACCGCATGAAGTGAAGTTAGACCTGCTTTTTCTTTCAGGAAACGACTCCCTTCTGACCGAATTCACACTGGGACCTGGAATCACTGATACGGTAACCGTGCCCGGCAGCTGGCACTCGGTTGTTGCCGACCCGTTCCTCAGCATGCCCGACAGGGCTCCATGGAACAATGCTCTGCCACCATTGAGTCAGATTAAACCGATGCTGCTTCCGTTCCCAAGACCCACCCATTACAGTCTGTGGGTTCTGCCTTTCCCATCCTATGCGGCAGGTTCATGGAGAGCGGAGATTATATTAATGTCCGCTGCTATTCCTTCCTATATGGGCGGTCCATTCACATGGTCGGCCCATGCATCCGTACCCTTCGAGAGTGATAACTATTCTTCCTGGGGAGCGACTTTCCATACTCCACTTTTCAGGGAATACCGCAGGAGTCTCTACCTCTCCACCGGGGTATCAAGGGGATATGGAACAGGCAGTGCCAACCTTGGCGCAGGCTATTTCATGGGAGGAACATTGGCAACTGATACCCACCTTAAGATCTCCTTTGACCTGGAGCTTTTCAGCGTTGAGGATACCACGGTTTACGGAGGCTGCAATGTTGAATCGGGCAGCGGATTTGAATTCTCAGCAGGATTCTCAGCCATCGACCAAAACTACGGTATATCATGGAAAGGTGATCTTAACGCTATGGCTTCCCCCGGATGGAATGATGGCCCATATGCGCGGATGGATGGTGAGTTCGATATCACGCAAAGGATTGCCGGCAGTTACCTTGCGAGAACAAGGATTTACGCAGGCAGAATTTCCGGAGATGCTCCCGTTCATGTCTTCCTCAGACCGGGAGGAGGACTTTTCGCAGGCGGTATCACAGGGGCGTTTCTACCGCCTGATGGGTCACTGTCACCTCAGGAACACTACTATGTAAGATCCGGCCCGGCACTGCCCGGTTACCAGAATAGTCCTGTCCGGGGGAGAGCGGCTGTTTCAATAGAGCAGAGGCTGCCAGTTCCGTTTCTTTTTCTTCCCGTTGAAATATTCGGAGGAGCAGGCTGGCTTGCCGATGGTTTCAGTGATTTTTCGGGGGACACATTCCTCGCGAACGGAGGATTCGCCCTCAGAATCGCTTTCCTTGAAGCACTGTTTCCGATCTGGGTATCGGATCCTGTTAATGGCGAGAACAACTGGGAGTTCCGCTGGCGGATAGGGTTATCACCGGAAGGTTTCCCGGATTTTTACTGATTCAGCTGTCAAATGAAAAAAGGAGGCAGGTCCGGAAGGACCCGCCCCTATCTATTTGAAGATCGCGCTTATCAGTTGTTCTAACGTACTATGAACTCCACGCGACGGTTGAGAGCCTTGTTGGTTTCGGTTGTATTGGGAGCTGCAGGCATATTCTCTCCATAGCCAATGGTGGAAAGACTTGATGCGCTCACACCGAGGTTAACAAGGTAGTCGAAGACGGCTTCGGCCCTGTTTTCGCTGAGGGTCTGGTTGTACTCTTCGGTGTAGTCATCATCTGCGTATCCACTTATCTGCATATTGAGATTATTGGCGATGATATTCTCAGAAATTGCATCCAGGATAGATGTGTACTCTGACTGGATCGCGTATTCGTTAACGACGAAATAGATCGGATCGAAGATAACGGACTGAAGCTGGAAATCGATCGTAACGATATCACCGCTGAGAACCTCCAGGTTCTCCTCTGCACCGAGGTAACCTGTAGCCGTAGCAGAGACGATCAAGGTACCTTCGTTGACGTTAAATTCGTAAAGACCATCGGTGCCTGTCCGGTCACTGGCAGCAGGGTCATCAGTTGCTGAAACGGTTGCGCCTGAAATGGCAAGACCCGTCTCGATATCGGTAACGCTGCCTACTACAATGCCGGGCTCGGGCTGAAGAGCGTAATTATTGTTGAAATCGACTCCACCTTCAACCGCAACGGTCTCGCTTACGCCGATGTAGCCGGGTGAGTTGACGGCGACGGAGACGTTACCCTCTGGAAGTTCGGCGGAGTAGAAGCCGGTCTCGGCATCGGAACCAGCTGGCTCGATGGCATCACCGGGGAATGCTACCGTGGCCTCAAGGGCTTCACCTGTGAGGGCGTCGGTAACTGTTCCTGACATGATCGCTGAACCTGGAGCAGCTGCGATACTGCCGGAGTACATAAGGTTCACGCCAACGCCCCAGGATGGGTAGTAACCCTCGGGGAATGGTGCGAAGTCCGCCCTGGTTTCGTCAGTAGGAGTTCCACCTGCCTGGTAGAAGCGATGTCCGAGATCACTCCACTCCGGATCAAATGTATCTAATCCAAATGCTCCCACTACATCGCACGAGAATCTCCCTGCAATGGGGAATCTAAGTCCAGGCTGAAAGATGATCATGTCATCGTATCTCTCACCGTTACCATCTTCAAAGTCACGATCAAGGAAATGACGCCACTCAGCTTCTGCAAAGAGTGTCAATCCATCCATGGGGTACTCGACGCCCATGGCGACATGAAGCACTGGATCCACAACATCCATGTCCACTGCAACGGTATCGGTTGTTCCGAACCTGTGATCGGTGAACTGAAAGTTCTGCTTGAAGTAATGGTATCCAACGTTAGCATGCAGTACTACTGGATGCAGATTCATGGATGCCAGGAGATCAGCTCCAGCTGAGAAATTAGTACCTATCATCGAGCGGCGCATCTCGAACATTGGCTGTTCGGGATTCCAGACACCATCGAACTGGTTGTAGTTTGTTACGTATGGACTGTCGCCACCTTCGTACATAGCGAAGCCGACCCATGGCATTATACCAATAACAAAGTCACTTTCAGGATTGAAGGAGTACTTCAGGAAAAAGTTGGCTTCGCTGAAACCATCGTCGTTCTCGTTCTGGCCTCCAACAAGATCCTGCCTGCCCTCGACTTCGTCGCGGGAGAGGCAGTTCCAGACGTAGGACACTCTTCCGGCGATCTCGATCTTTTCGCTGAGTCCTACTCCTGCTGTGATGTACCATGTACCGTTATACTCGGTATCTGTGACATCCTGGGCTCCGCCTGAAAGCTGAGCTGTCCTTGTATCGTCACTCACTCCAAGGAAGGAGAAGAGTGCGATTGAGAATTCACCTGCCCCTATGGGTTTGGCATCAACGGTACGGTTGAGCCCTCGAAGACCCGAATAGGATGGCAGAGCAATGACGCTGCCTGATATAAGAAGAAGTGCAGCAAGTAATAGTAATCCCTTTTTCACGTTAACCTTCCTTTCAATAAAGGTTTTGGAACGGGTAATATGAGTAATTCCTGTCTATTGTCAATAGTTAAAAGGCAATATTATTATACTAGTATATAGTAATAATAGGCTATAACTCTAAATATTTCCTAGTGATTTCCTAGGTATTATCTTCACTGATTTCCTGGCGGCACGTTGTCTGTTTCTGATTTTGCCGGTTTGGTTGATTCGCAACCTGATTTCTGTATATTGACCCCTGGCAGTTCACTGTTCTGAGGTTTCATTGGAATTCTCTTTCTTTGGGGAGAACTGAATGCCGCATGATTATGGATCCAGCCTGAGAGACAGACTAATCCGCTATAGAGGGGTATCGGATCCTGCCGCTGATGAAAGAGGAGAGCTTAAGCCTGGTGAGCGGAGAGATATAGCCGTTCTATTTCTTGACCTTGAAGGTTTCACTTCCCTTTCAGAGAAACTGGACCATGAAGCAGTTCATGACATCGCCAGTGGAATCATGGATGCCCTGGTTGATGTATCCCAGCGGTTTGGTGGATACGTTGACAAGATCGAAGGTGACAGGATAATGGTTCTCTTCGGTGCCAGGCAGGCAGGAGAGAACGACAGTACAAGGGCGGTTTCATCCGGGTTCATGATGCTCGATACAATAATGGCGGCAAATGACATCCTTTCCGGTACCGGTATCCCTATCACTGCCAGGATTGGGATAAACAGCGGTCCGGTGACTGTAGCTCCCGATGCCATTGGGCATCTGACCGCTATGGGAAGAACGGTTAACCTTGCTTCCCGCATGGAGGAGGCTGCACAGGCTAATACCATTCTGGTTCCGGATACATTTCAAAAAAAGTGCAGTGATCAATTCACTTGGGAAGATATTGGGATTATCAAACTGAAAGGTATCAGCGATCCTGTTCGCGCGTGGCGCCCAACGGGTTCCATATCCGCAAGCAGACCGCGATGGGAGCGGATATCCACAGTATGTCGTTCGGGATTCGTCGGAAGGGCAGCTGAACTTATCAGACTGAGGAAGAAGCTGCTTGATCAGAAATCCGGCACCACAGGAAAAACCCGACTCGGTGGAGTTAAACATATTGTTCTGGGTATCAAAGGTGAAGCAGGTATTGGAAAATCCCGCCTTGTTCATGAATTCATTCAGCAGCATTGCGGTAATGATGAGAATATTACGGTCTTAAAAGGTCAGTCACTTTCTTTCGCTCAACCCGCTTACTCCCTCTGGTCAGGTCTTCTTCGTAATCTGCTTGATATTGAACAGGATTGTAGACTGGATTACAATGAATTCAGAAAGAAGATTCTCACTCTCAGTGATGAACGTGAATTGAGTGATTCAGTACCATTCCTGGCTGAACTTCTTTCGATCAGATCCGGTGATAGAAGACTGGCTGAACTGGACAGCAAGGCTATTGCCCTTGAAACCAGAATAGCCTTCAGAAATCTCCTCAAGGCAATGGCCGGCAAAGAGCACCTGATAGTGGTCCTGGACGACCTGCATTGGATCAATCCTACATGCCGCAATGTTCTGGAATTCATTATCGGTAACTGTGTAACAGAAAGACCGATTGTTTTTATTTTAATTTACAGGCCTGAGAGGGACGATGGCAAGGCTGTGGACTTCGATATTATGCTCACCTACGCTGCTTTGGAAGAAGTAGCCCTCTCCAGTATTGATGAACAGGCCAGCCGTGACATAATCATGAGAATGCTGTCGTGCATAAGTACCGAAGGAACTGGAAAAACCTCTCCGAAGGTAGAAGAGTTCTTTATGAAGCACTCCCGGGGCAATCCATTCTTCCTTGAGGAACTCATCCTTGATCTCTCCGAATCGGAGTTACTGAAAGAAGACAAAGGACAATGGGTGTTCAGCAGCCCGGTCAGTGAAATTTATATACCCTCATCGCTTACAGGGCTTCTTCAGTCGAGAGTTGACCGCCTGTCTGGTGAACTGAAAGGTGTCCTTCAGAAATCCTCAGTGCTGGGAGTCGAGTTCCAGCTCAAACTCTACAACAGGCTTGCAACAGAGCTTTCGCTGGATGAAAACAGCAGATCAGTTTTCAATAACCTTGAGCGCAGGCAGTTCCTTATTGGCGGGGGAACAGCATTCGAGCAGAAGTATGCGTTCCGGCACATTCTGATACGCGATACCGCATACAACAGCATACTTCAAAGCAATAAAAAGCTTCTTCACAGAATCACAGCCAGCCTGATCGAAGAGATGTATCCCGATGACGAGCAGGAAGTCGCTGACATTCTTGCGCATCACTGGGAAAGAGCCGATAAACGGGATAAGGCAATTCAATGGGGTATTATCAGCTTGAATTACGCCAAGGAGACTTACCAGCACGAAAAGGTTCTGGAATCATCGCAAAAGCTTGAGTCCTGGATACTGGAGCAGCCGCAGAACGTGGAAAACACTGAGAAACTGCTTGATGTGATGATGTGCAGAAACGAGACTCTTAATCTACTTGGCAGGAGCAGCGAGCAGAAACAGCTGCTTCTCAGAATGAAGGGAATCGCTGACACTTGTGAGACTTCAGTCTGGCAGGGTAAAATACAGTTTGCTCTTGGAATCGTTTTCAGGATCACGGGTCGTATGAGCGAAGCTGAAGAATGCTACCGAACTGCCCTTGAAATTCATCGAAGATGCCAGGATCGTAAACAGGAGAGCATGGTTCTCTGCAATCTGGGTATACTCAGCAGAATTCAGGGCAGGACGGATGAAGCACAGGAGTATTTCAAGGTAGCCCTTGAAATGAACCTCGAAGAGGGTGACCGTAAATTAGAGGGAACACTGCTTGGAAATTTCGGTAACTTCTACTTCGATCAGGGGCGGATGGATAAGGCTATTGAATACTACGAGAAAGCCCTGGAGATCAACAGAGAAACCGGGGACAGACGGAACGAAGGGATTGCCCTTGGAAATCTTGGAAATCCCTATCTATCCATGAATGAAATCGAACAGGCCCTTAATTATTACCAGCAGGCGCTTGAGCTGCACAGGGAGATAGGTAACCGGAAAAGCGAAGGAGTTACACTGGGAAACCTGGGTACTCTGTATTACGACCATGATCGGTTTGAAGAATCCCTGGAATGCTATCAAATGGCTCTTGAGATACATCTTGAAGTAGGCAATCTCAGACTTGAAGCGATTACTCTCGCAGCACTTGCACTACTCCGAATGAAGCAGGATGATTATAAAGGGGCACTGGAATACTATCAGGATACTCTGTTAATCATTGAAGAACTGCAAATACCGAATAGGGGATTTGATCGTTTTACAGAGCTTCGCGGCAGCCTGCTTTCCTGCGGCTTTGCAGTAGCTGAAGTTACCTGGCCACGACATTGGGACAGACCACAGACGGAATAAAGAACCCGTTTCCCAAGTGTCTATAAGAAAGGAAATATCATGACAAGACTTACACTATGCGGTTTAGTATCAATACTGCTGCTTGCCCTGGCTGCATCATGCGGTGATTCATCACCTGCGGATCCAGTTGTTTCAGATGGAAACTGGGCTGGAACACTTTCATTATTCGGGGAATCTGTAACATTCACTGTAGATGGTAATCAGGTCAGGAATCTCCAGGTTACCTTCGTTTACTGGGGCTCTTCTCTTCCCCCTGATACCCTTGTATGGACCCCTGACGATGTTTCGATTTCAGGCAACGAGTTTCATATGACTGACACATTGAGTGCTGGATACTACAGTTATTCAATGAGTATTGGAGGGACATTTGATCCTCCGTCCAGTGTTTCCGGCATGTTCGGAACGACTGGAGCATATGACAGTCTTGGTACTCATAATACAACCAGTGATTCCTGCTCATGGTCCGGTAACCATGAATAAAACATTCTTACACGCTGCGGTACTGACAGTCATTATACTGGCAGGTTGTGGCAGCGGGGAGGGTGACGGAGAAGCCACCGCCATTTTGATAGAGAAGGCTGGAGCGATAGAGTACGGTGATACTCGTGATCCGAATCATGGCGATCTTGCATATGACGCATACGAATTCGAGGCCCAAACGTTTGATCTGGTGCGCCTTGACGTTGCGGCGGAAGGATTTTCACCTCTTCTGAAGCTTATAGAAGTCTCGACAGGAGCCGTGATCGCGGAATGGGATCCGCAGTATGGGACAGGCGATGCCCTGACGTACACAATCGCTGGATCAGGAGCCTACGAGGCACGTGTCTACGCTATTGAGGATGGTTCCGGAGATTACACACTGGTGATCACGGTGACACCCTAGGCCATTGAGTTCTGCGAAAAAACATAGGTTGGACATCATCATCCATATTCTGCAGAATTAACCCTGAAAGAGTTATTCTTAATGACAAGGAGTATTTCATGAAAAAACTGATTATTCCAGCTGCATTCATCCTTCTGCTACTATCCTGCGGTACCAGTAACCCCATAGGACCATCACCCTCCAGCGATGCAGAATTCTATCCACTGAGCGTTGGTAACCAGTGGGTTTACGGACGCATTGGTATAATAATGGATGGCGGAGCGCTTACCGGTACAATAACTGGCAGCTGTACTCTTGAGATCACCGGGACGGCGACCCATTCGGAAGGTTTCGATGTGTTCGTGCAGGAGAACGAAGTTACAGATACACTGGTAATGGGCTCGCAGGTTATGATAATAGACACAACCTACACGGATTATCTCCGTATTACGGACAGCGGATTGTTTGGTTACCCTCATCTTACCGACACCGATTCTTCCTACACAGTACCTTTCCCCATAGTAAACGGTGCCGTATGGGATTTCTCGGAAGAGCCGCCCATGACGGGCATGATCCTCTCAACCAATGTGGATGTCACCGTAAGCGCCGGAACGTTCGAAGACTGCATTGAAAT
>JAGLOY010000101.1 GCA_023138735.1 Candidatus Aegiribacteria sp.
CTCTAGCCACCTGAGCTAATCGCCCACCGCATCATCTATTGCGTGGCTCGAAGGATAAGTACAAACGGCGTAATCGTCAAGGTTAAATAGGGACGGAGGGATTTTATTTGTAATCGTAAAATAAAACAGCCAAATTATTGATCGTAACTACGTATTATTCACGTTCTGCGAATAAAAAAGCCTCCGTCCCTATTTAATCAGATCTGATTTTGCCGAGTTGATCCAGCCTCCATCGGACTGAATATCGGTGAGGAAGATGATTACATCAGCGTTCCATTGCCCATCCGTGAAGCTAACAAGTTTCTCCGCTTCGCTCCGATTATTCGTGTAGCACCAGACATGAGGCAATATCGCATCCCAGATATTTGGCGTTTCAAAAACTATAAGGTCTGCTTCAGAACGGATTTCCGTAATGTACACCTTGAAGTCAGCCTCAGATTCTATATCAGTTTTGCAAAGAACAGGCATGATTATCCCCCATTTCGTTTTCCATAAGACAGAAGACGGAGTATTGTAAAACCTTATCCATCGGACCCGGAAAGAGGTATGGGTTTCTGAATACTGCTGCCTCCGTGAACAATCGTTGTTCCCGCTTCTCCATCAAGAGCTGAAAGAAGACTACCCGGTGAACTTATTACTACCCTCTCGCCGCCATGCTTGAGAAATCCTATCGATGCCCGGATCTTGGGAAGCATGGAACCCGCCGCGAATTCTCCCTCGTATACATACCGCTCCATCTCCTCAAGTGTAGCGCTGCGGATAGACTTCTGATCAGGTTTCCCGAATTTCACGTATACTTCCGGCACGGCTGTGGATATTACGTAGGTATCTGCTTCCAGACGGGTGGCAAGAAGCGCGCTGACATGATCCTTATCGATTACGGCCGGGACACCGCGGACCTTGTAGCCCTCACGGACAACAGGAATACCTCCGCCACCCGCGCATATGACGATCTGACCGGCATTGACAAGTGTCCTGATGGACTCCAATTCCAATATTCTCCGGGGTTTGGGGGATGACACAACACGTCTCCATCCCCTTCCAGCGTCCTCTTTCATGATCCAGCCGAATTCTTCATTGATCCTGCGGGCTTCATCTTCGCTGTAGAAAGGACCAACGGGTTTTGACGGATTTTCAAAAGCGGGATCATCGGGAGCAACGAGGACCTGCGTTATAAGAGCGGTCACAGGGATATTAATATCGCGTTCCTCGAGTACATCTCCGAGTACCTGCTGCAGAAGATATCCGATGTAACCCTGCGTCGCTGCAACGTTAACATCCATTCCATCCGGAGGAACGCTTGATGAAGCCATTGCGTTTCTTAGAAGTTCGAATCCAACCTGGGGTCCATTGCCATGTGTAATAACAACACCGCCGCGGAACTGTGCGATGGTTGCAAGCTCCTCACAAACTGTACGGGCCAGTTTGTGGGTATCCAGATTACCATTTTTTCCACCTGAGGAGATCAGAGAATTCCCTCCTACAGCAACTACAGTCCTGGAAATCCTTCTAATCGCTTCCATTCGTGTCCTCCTTCAACGCATCCTCGGCAGCTGATTCCTTCCGGTAAAGTATAACAAGAATGACTCCGCCGACTGTAATAGCTATATCCGCGACATTGAATGTCGGCCACCGCCACCCAGATCCGCCTATATCAATGAAATCTACAACTTTGCCATACATGAACCTGTCCAGAAGATTACCGAGCGCTCCTCCCAGAATTGCTCCGAGACCCGCAAGAAATAGTGGAGAATGCTCTCCAAGCTTCCATATGAAAATGGAAACCATCACCGCTGCAGCTGCAGTAACAACTGTCAGGAACAGCGGACCTCCCCAGGGCATACTGAAGGCGGCACCCTGATTCCAGGCAAGTGTAAACCTCAGGACGTTACCAAATACAGCTTCCGGGTGATGAAGTTCCAGCCCACCAAGCGCAAGCCTCTTGGTCAGCTGATCGAGCGCCAGGATTCCCACTGCAGTGATATAACCGCATAATCTGGTTCTTGTTATAGTCATCAGGATTCGTACTTCTTCAGGACTTCAGCACACCTGGCACATACATCATCAGGGACGCAGGAGCCAACTTCAGGCAGGATCTTCCAGCATCTGTTGCACTTCGAACCAGCAGCCTTCTGAACGGAAACAGTTAACTCATCGCCAGCCTTGACATCAGCGTATGATACAATCAGAAAATCTGACCAGCTCTCACCATTAGCCGATATGACCATGTCCGGCGGTACGGTAAGTGACACCATGGCATCCAGTCCACCGCCTATATCTCCTGCAGCCCGTTTTTCTTCAAGTTCTTTTAGAACCGCTTTCCTAACCTCCAGATAGGGCTCCCACTCTTCAAGTACAGCGTCATCCTCCTCGGTATCCAGCATGTTTTCGGAATCGGGATAAAGGGAAAGGTGAACGCTGGAGTCGTTCACTCTGAGACATTCAGGAAGCGCCTGCCATGCCTCTTCAGCTGTGAAAGGAATCAGAGGTGCAAGAAGCTGAATAAGGTTCTTCAGCATGTAAGCCATGACCTGCCTTGTGAGCTTGCAGGATGCAGAAGCGGGATCACTGCAGTAAAGCCTGTCTTTCCTCATATCAAGGAACTGGCCGGAAAGACTTATGACCGCGAAGTTCCGGAGTTCACGGTAGACCCTGTGAAACTGGAACTTTCTGTATTCATCTATGCAGAATCGGCAGAGTTTCCTGAATCTGAAGTAGATATATTTGTCAAAACCCTCAAGTTCGGCGGGATTAAGATTGCATTCTTCGAACTCTCCAAGATTACCAAGTATGAACCTTAGCGTATTTCGGAGTTTTCTGTAAGCCTCTCTGGCATCATCAAGCTTGGAGAGATCAGCTCTGAAATCCGAAGTGTAGTCTACACTTGCGAACCAGAGCCTGAGTATATCGGCTCCCTGCCGGTCTATTATTTTCAAAGGTGATATGACGTTACCGATTGACTTGGACATCTTCTTACCGTTCTTATCCTGAATGAGACCGTGTGTTATTATGTTGTCAGCAGGTTTCCCCATCCCAAGGGCTTCACTTGTGATCAGGCTTACACCGAACCAACCGCGATGCTGGTCGGTTGCTTCAAGATATACGGCGGCAGGACGAGTGAGTCCGTGCTTCTGGGTAAGTACATTGTAATGGCTCAGCGAGCTGTCGAACCATACATCCAGTATATCATCCACCCGATTAAGCTTTTCGCTTCCGCACGATGGGCATACAGCTTTCTTTCCAGCGAGGGCAAAAAGTTCTCCGGGATTCATATCGAACCATATATCCGCTCCCTTAGAAGCAACTTCTTCAGCAACAGCATGTATAACCTCATGGTCCAGAACAGGCTCAAAACAATCGGAACAGGTGAAAACAGGAAGTGCCACTCCCCATGCTCTCTGTCTTGAAAGACACCAGTCAGGACGCACTTCCATCATGTTCTTCATACGTTCGTAACCCCATCCTGGATACCAATTTACCTCATCAACTCGCTCCAGGACGCGTTTTTTCAGATCGTTCTTTGAAAGGCTCAGGAAGAACTGTCTTGTTGCACGGAATATCAACGGTTTCTTGCATCTCCAGCAGTGAGGATAACTGTGCTTCAAATTCTTATCTGCGAGAAGATGCCCGGAATTCTTCAGATCAGCCACTATTTCAAGGTTGGCTTTGAACACATGGATGCCTCTATACTTTCCGGCTTCCTCCGAGAAGGTTCCGTCTTCATTCACAGGGCTGAATATCTCAAGGCCGTACTTCAGGCCGACCACGAAATCGTCGGCTCCATGTCCCGGAGCAGTGTGAACACATCCTGTACCGTCTTCCATGGTAACATGATCGGACACTATCATAAGGGAAGTTTTGTTCTCAAGTACGGGGTGCTTCATCAGAAGACCCTCAAGTTCATTGCCCATGAAAGCAGGCTCCTGGAGAACGGTACCGCTGATCTCCGAATCCTTCATGAAAGCTTCCGCCCTCTTCTCGGCCACGAGGAATCGCCGTTCACCCGATTCAATGATCACATACTTCTCCGATGGGTGAAGAGCCACCGCGAGGTTCGCCGGAAGAGTCCAGGGTGTGGTTGTCCAGATAACCGTTTCCGTACCCTCCGGAACACTGCGACTCTCCCATTCATCGGGATTTTCCTGCTTGAATGCAACATATATCGATGGTGAAGTGTGGTCTCCATGTTCCACTTCCGCCTCGGCCAGTGCTGTACCGCATTTCATGCACCAGTGTATGGGTCTCAGACCCTGATACACGTAGCCGTCTTTCACAAGATCACCGAATGCACGCAGAATGCCTGATTCGTAGTGTGTGCTCATCGTAAGATAAGGCCTATCCCAGTCTCCGAATACGCCAAGCCTTTTGAATTCCTCCCTCTGGATTCCAACGAATTCCATGGCATATTCCCGGCACTTCTCCCTTATTTCTTTCCTTGAAAGGTATTTTCCACCATCGGGCTGATCACCCATGACCCTGTGTTCTATGGGCATTCCATGGCAATCCCATCCGGGAACGTATGGCGAATCGTAACCCATCATAGTGAAGGATTTGACTATGAAATCCTTCAGTATCTTGTTCAGCGCCGTTCCGAGGTGAACGTGTCCGTTGGCATAGGGAGGTCCGTCATGGAGAATGAACTTCGGGGAATCCTTCCTCGCCTGCCTGATTTTTGTATAGAGGTTTTCCCCGTTCCACATCTCCTGTGTTTCGGGTTCCTTCTTAATGAGGTTACCTTTCATGGAGAAGTCGGTTTTAGGTAATTGTATAGTATCTTTATAGTTCATTGCTCCTCACCTCCTCTGGGTGAATTTAGAGTTGTACAGGTCCACTGCAGCTGCTGCCACTTCCCGAACCGGCGGGAGTTCTGTATTCATCGACTCCCAGCCATGGCATCTGACCAGGAGCACAACTTTTGCTCCTCCGTGTCCTGCTATCTCAGCTTCGTCTATCCCCTCGGAAACCAGAGTCTCGGTACCGAACAGCGTGAGCTCTGCAGGTGTTGCCAGTTTCCAGTCCGGAACTCTGCCCACAACACCCTTGTCCCAGGACCCATTGGGCGCGAGGTACATACCCATAAGAGAAGGGAACCGGGGCCCCAGGTCATCTCTGTTCGGTCCTGCGAGAGGGCTGGTGCCGAAAAGCGCAATATGATCCACAGCAACAATGTATCCGTTTGAATCTGATACGCCTTCCGTTCCGAAAAGGAACAGGCGTTCTCCGTTCATTAGATTGGAACGGACCATGTCATGATTCTCCAGAGGATCATCACTCCGCTGCCAGACATCAGCAAGGCCCTTCAGATCACATTTCCAGCTATCCGGGATAATCGCAAACATAAATTACCTGATTTCCACGCACAAATATGGACAATAAGAATATCGAACAGCGATTATGCTAATATCTGAATTGCAGAACAAGTGTTCTAAAGGAATGCCCCTGCTGAATGCAGGGGCATTGATACTAAACTAATCAAGAACTATCAACCGTAACAGTTGATAATCCAGGTGTTATTCCTTAACTTCCTCTTCCTCTGCGGGAGGAGCTACAGGTGCTGCAGGAGCGGCAGGTGCCGCTGGTGCTGCAGGTGCCGCTGGTGCCGCTGGTGCTGCGGGAGCAGCTTCCTCTTCTGCTGCCGGTATACTGGCGGCAGCCTTAACATCAGATACCGATTTGGGAATATCCCAGCCGCCGGCACCCTTGAAGAACAACGTAACAAACACCTGCGCAAGACCGGCGATCAAAATAAGCCAGAGACCGAAGCCGGCGCTTACACCTTGAGACAACTTGAACATATTGAGCAAAGCAACGATGGCTGCCAGTGCGGCAGGGATCCAGATAACAATCATGATCTTTTTCTTGATAGCCTCTGCTTTGTCCCCGCTGAAAAAGGCGATAGCACCGCCTATCGCGAACAGGACAAGTGTGATCCATCCGTCACCCTTAGTACCGCTTACACTAGCCCCAAAAAAACTGGCCCAGGGCAGGAATGTACCTATCATTCCCACAACAGCTATGATGAGTATGAATTTACGTTTCTTTTCCATTAGAACCACCTTTCAAATTAGTTGAGTAAAGATGGGCACGCGCTCATGTCGTGTCAATAATTGAAGTCCGGGTTCATGACTTCAGATCATCGAGCAGTCTCTGGATAACAGGCTGCTGCAATGAACCGATGGATTCTGTAAGCAGTTCGGCAGCCCTGAAGGCGGACAGCCCGTCAGCCGTCAGTTTCCAGTGGCAGTAATAAGTCTCGCCCTTGCAGCCGGAGTCAGGGGCGGAATCAAGCAGTTCCAGTATCTTCGAGGAGCTTTCCGGATCGGTTTGGGAATTAATAACGTCCAGATACAGCCTGCAGCGGAAAGCAAGTATTTCCCGACCCTTCCTTCCCTCGATATGAGTAAGGGCTTCCTTCAGGTATTCCTCCGCCTCACGCTTCATCCCGCTTAAGAAAAGAATTCTGCCCTTGAGGGTCAGCTGGTTTGAGTAGAGAAGCATGTCGCTTGCCTTTATCGAATACTCAATCGCCCTCTCAATACTTGCGATCGATTCCGGTATCTCGTTCAGCCTGAACTGAATATCAGCGATCATTTCCCAGCCATGCGAAAGGTTACGGATATCCTGCAGATATTCAGCATGTTCGATCTGCGTCTGTATGCAGTCCAGGGCGGATTCGTAATCTCCACGGAGGGAGAAAATGTACCCCATTCTCGAGTAACCGGACATGAGCCCGGTCCTGAAACCTATTGTGGATGCCGTATCTATGAGCTCTGTGGAGTATTTCAGGGCAGATCCAAGGTCTTCCATCTCAATCGATACATGGGCGAGATTTCCAAGTGCAGCACATTTAGCCCTGATATTTCCCGTCTTTTCCGTAAGGCTTACGCACTTCCCGAAACATTCCATCGCGGCTTCCCATTCACCTCTGCGAAGGTGAATAATCCCAAGTTTACTGGTAGCGGTACTGAGGGCAGCCCAGTTCGCTGTTTTTTCCGCAGCACTCCTGAGTTTTTCATGAATCTTCTCAGCCGCTTCGTAATCTCTGTTGTAAATGTGTACCCTCATGAGATTGTCGTATCCCATGATGATACTTTTTAGTATGCCTGATCCTTCCGCAAGCTCCACCTGTTCCTCGGTGCATCGCTTCATCTTCTGGTAATCACCTGTCTGTCTATAAGTTATGGCGGACCAGTAGAGGGATGCACATATCAGGTTGGGTTTTCCTGATTTCCTGGCCAGTTCAATTGACCGCTCAACGAGGTTTATGGCCTCAGGAATCCTTCCTGCTGAACGCACAGCCAGGCCAAGCTGCATAACTGCAATAGTCTGGTTATCAATATCGTCATTCTCCTCGAAAACAGAAAGGCAGTGTAGAAGCATATCCTCCCCCTCTGCCAGCTTGCCTGATGAGCTCATGTACGACCCGAGCTTGAGCATTACAAGCGCTTCACAATACCTGTCGATCGAGGAAGAACCGCGAATACGATCCAGCGTTCCGGAGAGAAGCTCTATTCCCCTGTTAAGGAGACCTTCATTTTTGTACACATCTGACAGCTTCAGCTCAGTATCGGTTTTTTCCGGTTCATCCTGCATGGGTATCAGTTTCCTGTACAACCTTGATGCAGCCCTGTTCTCGAAAATGTCTGCGTACGCTGCCGCTGCCTGTTCCAGGAAAGATGCGGCTTTAGCATCGTCCCCCCCGAACAGGTAATGATCTGAGATCTTCTCAAGTCTTGATGGTGAAGGATATGATTCCGATTCCTTCTCGAGGAGGCAGCCGGCCATCATGTGAAACTCCCTCAATTCAGTAATGGGGGACATCTCGCTGATCCAGTCGCGAAAGAGGATATGTGAGAAGGAGCCGACCGATCCTTCCAGGTTGAAAATACGTTTTTCGACGCAGATCTTCAGGCAGTGATCTACCGATTCTGCATCAATCATAGCTTCCAGATCCGATCTTCTGAAGCTGCCGCCCAAAACGGATGCCGCAATGGCTACCCTTCTGGCTGAATCGGACATTAACATCATCCTGGAGATGAACATTTCTCTGATTGAAACTGGTATCCCGGAGACGGGAACCTTCAGCAGCAGTTCACTGCCGCAGCTTTCGATTGAACCGGTTTCGTTCAAATAATCAATCACCTGCTCAAGGAACAGAGGAACTCCCCCCGCCCTGTCCCAGAGGAACTCAACCAGTTTTTCTTCCGGAGATACACTTCCGAGTTCCTCTACGAAGGATCTTATGCTGGATTTAGGCAATCCATCCAGGAATACTGTATCCGTTCTGATGTAAGAGGCTGTGCCGGGAAAATCAGGTTCATTGCCCTCCTCATCAGGTCTTCCAGTAACAATGAACGCCCTGGCTGCACCGGAAGTGCTCTCAATGATCCTCTTAACCGTAACCAGATCCTCCCGGGAGAACCACTGGACGTTTTCCAGCACGATTACGAGCGGATCCCGCAAAGCGAGAACGTCAAAAAAGGTTACCAGAGCACGGCTGATTTTCTCTGCCCTCTGCGCGGGTTCAAGTCTGAACGCGATGGATTCCTTGTCGAAATTAAGTCCGAGAATGTACTCGAAATAGGGTCTGGCCTCCTCCAGTTCATCCCGCAAATCCCTGCATTCCCTCGAAAGTCCGATCGCAAAGTTAAGAATGAGCCCTTCCCATATTCTGTCGAAAGCTTCAAGATTCTGGTCCGGTGCAGCTCCGGTATTAAGATCAAACCAGTTCTCGAGAAGATCAGAGAATGGAGCCGAACCCGCGGCATTGTTACCCTCGATGAATATGAAATCGCGCTGAGGGATCGATCTTTCCACTTCAATCACAAGTCTGGTCTTACCGATCCCTGGCGGAGCCCAGAGGAAAAGAATACCGTTACTCTCCTCCATCTCAAGGTCGAGAATAAAGCTGACGGCACGCAACAGCTGATGTTCACGCCCCACCATTGCCCCGCGGAAAGGTATCATGGATCCTGTTCTCTGAACCAGCCGGGGATTCTTGAATAAGAATCGATGGCAATAAGTTTTTTTCGTGAAGAAATCCCTGAGAGAATGCTGATCGATGAATGGTGTGTACCGAATTCCTCCGCGAGAAATTTAAGAAGCTCAGCGTTCGCTCTGCCTTCAGCAGGAGGAGCCCTGAGGGCTATCTTAACCGTATTGTCGGCCATTCTTCCTCTTACCCCTGTAACTCCGGCCCTTGGAATAACCTTAATTCTCAAATGCAGAGTACTGCTTTCCCTGCTCATTGAATCCTGGCCGATTCATTCCTTTTTCACAGGTTTTGCCTCATCCACAAGCATTATGGGAATATCGTCCCTTACCTCGTAGACGAGACTGCAGGAATTACATATGAGAACCTCTTCCGGGTCGGTCCTGTAATCCAGCTCTCCTTTGCACTTCGGACAGGCGAGAATCTGAAGCAGTTTTTCATCAAGCATAATCCACTCC
>JAGLOY010000102.1 GCA_023138735.1 Candidatus Aegiribacteria sp.
ATGATCAGTTCGGGTATGCTGCAGGTGTCGATGGAATCATGGTCCGGGAAAAACCAGCTGCGATATTCCTGCTCGGTTGTTTCTATGCGGAAAGCCTCATCCTTGCGGAAACGGGAAGAAGCGTAGGAGCGATACAGATTGCCGGAACCGCCATGCCCAGCCAGATACCGTTCTTCGTGGCAGCATGCGATTATACGCTGATCGGTGAGGAACTGTTCGCGGCGAGTGCCTACCTTTCGCGAGAACCGAAGCTGCTTGGCAGTCTCAAGGGGCAGGATGCTGGTAAACTGTTCTTCCTTATACTTATCATTGCCGGTGTTATAGCCGCATCCATAGGAGACTTCTGGTCTCCACTCAAGAGTGTGGCGGAATTCCTCCGCAGACTCGTAACTGTGAATTAGGAGGCCGGCATGAGACTAGTAATACCACTCGCAATAACCTTCGTTACCGGCATGATAATGGTTCTCCATTTCTTTGTTCCACACCAGCCGATCAAGTTTCTTGGAGACAATCTTCAGGAATGGTATATGATCGTTGCCTCAGCGGCGATCTTCCTCGGAGCGCTCAACCTCATGCATGTGCATCTGCGGAAGATCAAGCTGAAGCTGAAGAACTGGAAGTACAGCCCGATTACGATTATAGGTTTCCTGTTGATGCTTGTAACCGGTCTGATCTATGGTGTAACAGAAGGCAAACCTTTTGATTTCATGTTCATGAATCTGGTCGCTCCCATGGGCGCGACGATGTTCAGTCTGCTTGCCTTCTTCGTGGCTTCCGCTGCCTTCCGGGCTTTCCGCGCTTCCAACTGGAGAGCTACACTTCTCCTGACTGCCGCGTTCATTGTAATGCTCGGACAGGTACCGATCGGAGCCATGATCTGGGATAAGATCCCTCTTGCCAAAGTCTGGCTCATGAGTATTCCCAATACAGCAGGGCAGAGAGCTGTCATGATTGGCGCAGCGATGGGTGTTGTCTCCACTTCACTCCGTATGATCTTCGGAATCGAGCGGAGCTACCTGGGAGGTACGGACTGATGGCCTCCATATTTGAGAAACTTGGAAATACTGACAGAAGGATAATTTTCATCCTCATTGCCCTGGCTGTCATCATTCCTATTATAACTCATCTCACTTTCCCCAATCCCGTCGGTGCTGAACCCAGCAGAGACATGTACGAATACGTCGATGCAATGCCTTCCGGATGCAACGTTCTGCTGAGCTTCGACTACGATCCTTCAACCATGCCTGAACTGCAGCCCATGGCTGTAGCTATCGTAACCCATCTCATGAACAAGGACATCAATATTGTCGGTATGGCACTCTGGCCTCAGGGAGCTAGTCTGGGGCAGGAAGTCATGTCCAGCGTGGCGGACAGTCTCGGTAAAGTACAGTACGAAGACTGGTGCAATCTCGGATACAAGACCGGTGGTGGAATCATGATAGTCCGCCTCGGTTCGAGCATGAGCGCGGTATTTCCCACGGACAGGGATAATCTGCCCTGGGAGGAGATTCCGATGCTTGAATACATATCCGATCTCAGCAGTTTTGATCTTGTTATTTCACTGTCGGCAGGCGACCCGGGTATACCCGCGTGGGTTATGATGGCCGGGGACAGGTTCGGAGTACCTGTTGGTGGTGGATGCACCGCTGTCAGCGCTCCGCAGTTCTATACCTACCTGCAGACAGGTCAGATGGTCGGGATGCTTGGAGGTCTGAAGGGAGCTGCCGATTACGAAACCCTTGTGGGCATTGAAGGTGGTCCTGCTGTAAGAGGGATGGCTCCGCAATCTGTGGCCCACCTTGTAATAATGCTGTTCATCGTAATAGGTAATGTCGCCTACTTATCGGAGAAGAAGAAAGGAGGCAGGGGATGAACTGGGAAATACTCGGCATCTGGCTTGGAGCATTAGTGACTCTCTGCCTTTACAGCTTTCTTTACAGAGACAATCCTTTCTACAAATTCGCCGAACATCTTTTCGTCGGCATGAGCGCGGGTTACTGGGTTATTTACACAATTGAGAATGTACTCAAGCCGAACTGGTGGCAGCAGATGTTCCCGGAGGGCGGCGGATTCAACTGGGTATGGGTAATTCCAGGAATATTCGCACTTTTCATGCTGGCAAGGATTATACCGAAGATTGCAGGACTTTCGCGCATGGCGCTTGGAATGATCATCGGAGCCGGTGCTGGACTCAACATGGTGGCATTCTTCCAGACAAATGCGATGGCACAGGTAAAAGGTACAATTCTCTCGCTCAGCTCCGGTGGAGTCTGGGACATCTTCAGTAATATTGTCCTTGTCGTTGGTGTTGTGTCCGGTCTCGTATACTTCTTCTTCTCAAAAGCTCACACAGGTATTTTCGGGAAGGCCGCAAACGTTGGAATCACGATACTGATGATCGCATTCGGGGCAAGTTTCGGTTATACGATTATGGCAAGAATCAGCCTCCTTATCGGAAGATGTCAGTTCCTGCTTGAGGACTGGCTTCCGACAATTCCGCGCTTGCTGGGATTGGGCGGCTGAAATCTGTTATAGACCGGCTTGACGGCGCGGAGAGCCGGTCGTATGGTTTATTCAGATGGTATGTAACTTACTGAGGAGGTGTATTCTCAGAACGGTTCTAGACTGTAATAAATAGCATAACACCAAAGGTTTGCGCAGCTCTTGAAAAAGTATGAAGGAGGTGTTGTAAAAACGCTTTTTCACAGCTGAATAATATTTTATCCGCATCACAGGTTGCGGACAGAAGAAAGGAGCTACAGCGGTGCGTAGAAAAGCAATGCTAATGTCTTTTGCACTTGTGCTGTTCGTGGCTCTGTCAGTAACGGCAGGTACCACAGGTAAAATTGCCGGAAGGGTAACCGACACTTCAGGTAACCCGCTAATAGGTGCCACCGTTATGGTCGTAGGAACTTCCTACGGCGCAATGACGGATGCTAACGGAGAGTATTTCATTATCAATCTTCAGCCTGGTATTTACAGTATATCGGCAAGTATGGTTGGTATGAGCAACAAGACAGCCGAGGGAGTAGCGGTCGTAGTCGACCAGACTTCTCCCATGAACTTTTCTCTTGACCCCGCTACTGTTGGAAGTACAACAATAACGGTAACGGACTCAAGAGGAATGATCATGATGGA
>JAGLOY010000103.1 GCA_023138735.1 Candidatus Aegiribacteria sp.
CCTGCAGCATACCCGAACTGATCATCTGTAAGGTACTGTATATTCTCCTTATTAAAGGCGTCCGCTCTGCCGGCCTGAAGGTAACCCTCCTTGACCACTTCCTGGGCAACACTCATGACAACACTTCTACAAGTCGGGACAAGCAGTGGAGATCCGTACTCGGCGGTTTTTCGTGCGACTCTTCCGAGAATAACAATACTCGCGATCGTCTGGATATTATCCATATCCATTATGCCCGGTATATAAAGTACAGGTCTTCCCATTTCGGTTGCCCTGCCGACAGCTTCATCAACAGCCTCCAGTCCAGCTATTTCGCGAATGTAGAGTTCTTTTCCCCGTTTTCCTGCTTCGATATAGTAGAAAATAACTCCGGTGATCAGGGCAAGAATGATAAGCATTCCAATGCGGCCTTTGTAGATCCACTGGGCGGAGGGCACTGCTACAGCCATTTCGGAACTGGCCTCTACGTATCCCCCAAGATAGGAGACTATCCAGTAGCTGTATTCGATGCCGTTACTCACCGATTGATCATTGTACATAAGAATATTCACTGGCAATGTGGTAATAAGCTCTTCCCCTCCAGAGGGGTCGCTCCTCATCACTCCGAGTGAATCGGGCATGGTTCGGGCGGTCTCCACCAGCCATGTCAGGCTTACTGACCCGCCAGCATCTTCTGGTGTATCCGAAGCCTCCAAATTAACGGCCCTACATACTTCCAATTCTATAACCGCCTCTGTTACAGCACTTTGGGGCGGATCTACGTTATCGGCCAGAGCTGCTCCCGCTGCGAATAGCAGCAGGATAATCATATAGGCCGAAAGGTTATTCATACTCCCTCCTTACCTGTGATAAGAAAGTGCCCCGGGAGATCCCAGGGCACATCCTTCTTTCACTGATCTATTAATTCGTGCAATATTATTCCTCAATAAGTTCCACGTTTGCCCGCGGAACGGTAACGATTTCTCCATTATCGAATTTTACATCAAGAACCCTTACCTTAGCTTCGGAATCAAGAACCTGCAGCTCGGCGGGAAGAGCTTCAACCGTACCGAGTTTTCCAAAGTAGGGTGCCCGGATACATCGGACGGGAGAGCCAATATCCATAGCGCCTGCAGACTTATCTGAACTCTTTTCCGTTTCAGTTCCCTCAAGGGGAATAACAACCTCAGGACGCATGACACCGGCTCTTATCTGAGTGGCACCATTTACACTTGCAAGCAGCCCTTCACGGGATTTCAGCAGCTGGAAAGTCTCGCTGGCCATGGTCATTCTTCCGAAACCTTCCGTCAGAACAAGGGTTATCCCCTTCTTCTCATGACCGGTTATGGCAACTCCAAGCTCGTATCCGAGGAATTCTTTCAGGTCTTTATCATCAAAGCCGCCGACGATGATTGCTTTCACCCCGGTTCTGATAGCCTTGTTGAGAGTAGTGTAGGATACGAAGGAACCACCAAGCAGGACTTTCCCTCTGCATGACTCATCGATAAGATCCTCCGTGAGCTCATCTTCCGGCCCGTCAGTAAGAACCTTGAGTTCTCCCCTGGTTTCACCGCCGACACCGAAGATTCCCTGAACGAAAGTTGCGTACGCTTCAACTATTACACCTTCGTTTTCGAGGATCTCTGTAACGGTCCCCAGGAGATAGGCATCTATTGCTACCGGGACAGGAGGTTCGCGGAGAACAGCCTGACCGGTTATCTTATTGTAACTTTCAAATGTGCCCTCTATGGGTGATTTCACCGTATTCTTGAAAAGACCGAAGAAACCTTTCGTCTGTCCGAGAGTCTGGTTTTCCTCAATACTATCGCCTTCCTTTACGAAAAGCAGTTCAGGAATATCCCCAGGTGGAAGACCCATTACATTCGCTATATTGAGCATCTTAACATTACCCGGAAGATGTGTCTTTGCCACGATGGTATCAGCGGTAACGGAATCACCTGCGTTTACCAGTGTCTCTCCCGCGAGGGGCAGCCTTCTTTCCTTGCGCACCAAAGTGCAGTCAGCAACTCTCAGACCAGGTGTGTATGCAAATGCCATTATTCGCCTCCCTCCAGGTCCATGAATCTCTCGGGATAGATATCCAGTGCTTTTGACCATTCCTGCAGTTTCTCTATCCGCTGTGCATCATCTTTCGGAAGTACGAAGGGTCTTCCCCTTCCGTCGAAGATAAGACCGACAACACCGCCTTCAAGCTCACCAATCCACTCGTTGCTTGGTCCGTTTCCAACGTCCAGATTCTTAGCGGGTTTGATAACTGCGTTTACTTTCTCGCCAACACCCAGTGGCTCAACGTGCATTTTCCCGAGCTCCATCTCAATATCAATGGATGAGCCGTCCTGCTTTGTGAGAGTGACTTCAGCCAGAACCGTGGCTTTTTTGTTTACTCCCGCAGGCGCTATGCATGTGCCAAGGCGGATCAGGCAATCCTTGTCGAATACCTCGGTTGCCGCTTCGGGAAGAACCTCCGAGAGCACTCCAAGCTGAGGCATCATGAAGATGGAATCCACCGCCAGCATTGTAATACCCTCGGGGAGGAAAGCGTCAATTACCATCAGGGCAGCCTGGCTTCGCCTCGGAGCGTGTGAGAGTACTCCACCCGATCCTATGAGAAGATCAAGAGTCATCATGTTGACCAGGGTTGCACCGGTCTGGGTCTGCTCGAATGCGTCTCCGATGGTTCTCTCCTGAGCAACTCCCTTAAGACCTGTGGCCAGATCCTTATGCTGAACCAGTGCGAGCCTGAGAGCTTCTCTGGCTATCGCCTGCTCCACTATGAGTTCCTTTAGTAACTGTGGAATAGTAGTGGGGCGTATCATCTTGTTTCTTATTCTGTTCCGCAGGTCGGCCTCGTCCATATGAAACGGGACCCAACGCATAACATTGTCGTAACCTGCACTGACAAATACGTTAGACACACTGTAACTCATACCCAGGTTCGCGGATACCGTTCGATTGAATACGGTTTCCTCTCCGCTGCTGAAAACGCTGAAGACATCGGTGGTGGCTCCGCCTATATCGACACCCATAACCTCGATGTTCTCTTTCTCTGCAACAGCTTCGATCAGTTTGCCAACTGCACCGGGGGTGGGCATTATTGGAACCTGTTTCCATTCGCCATCCACGTAGTGGCCGGCCCATTTCATGAGCCTGGGATAGCCGGGTGCCTGAGCCATAACATGTTCCATAAAAAGCTCATGAATAGTATCCCGGGCGGGGCCCAGATTCTCTCTCTCGAGAACAGGTCTGAGGTTATCCACTACCTTAAGTTCGACCTGTTCACCGAGTTCTTCCTTCACCAGTTCACGGGCGTTCTTATTACCGGCATATATAACCGGGAGCTTGTATCCAACGCCGAATCTCGGCTTCGGGTCGGCGGCCTTTATCACTTCCGCGAGTTCGATCACATGATCGATCGTTCCGCCGTCAATACCGCCGGAAAGAAGGATCATATCCGGCCTGAGCCTTCTTATGTCGGCCACCTTCTCGTGGGGAAGTCTTCCGTCGTTAGAGGCAACTATATCCATAACGATGGCCCCGGCACCCAGTGCTGCCCGCTGGGCGCTTTCACCCGTCATGGATTTCACAACTCCTGCCACTGTCATCTGCAGACCGCCTCCGGCAGAGGAAGTTGACATGTAAATATCCACTCCATCTGTACTGTCGGGGGAAACCTGTACGCCGTCTTCATCCGCTTTAAGGAATTTGCGCCCTTCCAGATCCTCAATCTCCCCAACAGCATTCAGTACACCTTTTGTCACATCCTCGGCGGGGGCTTCGACTGTTGTCGGAGCTTCCCCCCTTCGAATGAGACGAAATTCGCCATCTTTCTTCTCGATAAGAATGGCCTTAGTGGTGGTACTGCCGCAGTCAGTCGCCATTATTCTGGTGATTTCTTTGCTGGCCACCGCCATCTACCTCCTTGTTCTTTTTAATCGCTCTTCCGTCTGAACCGGCTCCAGAAGGATTTTCTGTCCTTCTTCTCCTTCCGGTGGGCTAACTTCAGCTCTGACCGGCGCTGGACTTCGAGAGCGTTTTCCTCTTCTATTGCAATTGTAAGTTTCTCTACGTTTTCCCTGTCTTCAAGCATACGGACAAACTTGTAATAATTACCCGACTGTACAACAAGAGACACTATCGGGTTCGCGAATATAAGAACCTGGTTCCCAAGAAACGAAAGGGGCTTGATAGTTTCGAGGAATATGATCGCGGGAACGGTCAGCTGTCGCTGGACGATTTCCTTCGCGATCTTACCCATGAATTCCGAGAAGTCTTCGGAGCCATCGATATCAATCAGATCCTGACTACCCGGCTGTGTGTGCCCTGATAAACTCAAGTACTTCCTCTCTGTTTCCGGAGAACTGAACCGACAGTCCTCTGAATTTAGCCAGTCTGGTGGGCTGGGGGAAGGGGCTGAGAAGCACACCGTATTTGTCAGGTACGATGCTCTTCACCTGGCTCCACTTTTTTATCTCATTTCCGAACGGGGATTTCTTCTGCACACCCCCGCTATCCATAATAAACTTAATCGGAAGAAAATACGTCCACCCCGATAGAAAAAGAACCGCTATGCCAACCATTCCCCACCAGGGATTGTTACCCATGGCCATCGTGGCCAGCACACCGGAGAGAAGAATGATGAGAACATAGGCTACCGTTGCCCCCGGTCTCTCCTTCGCTGGATGGGATACCCATTCCAGAATGTGATCGGTGGGCCCGTTCATCTCATCTATAGGCTCTCTCCCTCTTGGGAAGGCTCTACAATACAAAGATCTTTAACGGCCTTCACCTCATCGAGTCTTAGTACAGGTGTATTAACGGGAGCATCGGTTACGAGGTAAGGTTTTTCCTCTGCTTCCTCTGCAATGGATATCATGGCTTCAACGAAAGCATCCAGATCCTCAAGACTCTCCGTCTCGGTAGGTTCGATCATCAACGCTTCGTGTACTATCAGCGGGAAGTAAACAGTGGGCGCATGGTATCCATAATCCAGAAGCCTCTTGGCGATATCAAGTGTCTTAACTCCCTGTTTTGCCTGTCTGTCTCCCGAAAGAACGAATTCGTGCATGCATGGGCCGTTGTCGAAGGGATTATCAAAATACTCTGCGAGTTTTGCTTTCAGGTAATTCGCATTGATCAACGCAATCTCACTGACTTCCCTCAGTCCCTGGGCCCCGAGTGTTCTGATATAGGCGTAAGCCTTGTAAAGAACCCCGGTATTAGCATGGAAAGCAAGCAGCCTTCCAAAGGAATCCTGATTCCTGCAGAGCCGGTAGACGCCATCATCTTCAAGGATAACCACGGGATCCGGCAGAAAACGGGCAAGTTCTTCAGTGCAGGTTACAGGACCTGAGCCCGGTCCTCCTCCTCCGTGCGGGGTTGAGAAAGTTTTGTGGAGGTTAAGGTGGCATACATCGAATCCCATTTCTCCCGGTTTTGCGATACCGAGCAGGGCGTTCATATTGGCGCCATCCATGTAATTCAGTCCACCGGCTTCATGTACAATGGAAGTCAGTTCTTCTATCCTGGATTCGAAGAGGCCGAGTGTATTGGGATTTGTAAGCATGAAAGCAGCAGTATTGGGGCCAACTTTCCGTCTGAGATCCTCAGGGTCCACCAGACCGAATTCGTTGGACTCAACTCCTACAACAACGCAGTCAGCAAGAGTGGAAGTCGCGGGATTGGTTCCGTGAGCGGAATCCGGCATCAGGATTTCGTTCCTGTGCGATTCTCCCCTGCTCTTGTGGTAGCTCTTGATGAGCATTAAACCGCAGAATTCACCCTGAGCTCCAGCAGCGGGTTGAAGCGATACTCCTTTGAAACCTGTTATTTCACACAGGAATTCACCCAGCCTGTACATCAGTTCAAGGGAACCTGCAGCAAGCGAGTCCGGAACGAGGGGATGGATTCCCGAAAGACCCCTGATCCTGGCCAGGTTCTCGTGTAGTTTCGGATTATATTTCATCGTGCAGGAACCCAGTGGATACATACCTTTATCAACATGATGGTTCATCGAGCTGAGGTTTACATAATGCCTCAGGATCTGTCCTTCGGTTGCTTCGGGCAGACCCGTCTTACCACCGTTTTCACGCGGATTGCTTATAAGTAGTTCAGAGGTTTCAGGTACATCAAGTTCAGGCAGTGATACACCCATCCTTCCAGGGCTGCTGAGCTCAAATATGGTCTTCATGCTCTACCTCCCTTGCAGATCCCGGCCGCAGTGCTGACGTACCGATCGATCTCATCCCTGGTACGTTTTTCAGTCACGGTAACCAGCATGGCGCCATCTCCAAGCTCGACGATCGGAAGTCCGGCAAGAAAACCGTGTTCGATCATTCTATCCCTTAGTTCAATCGAGGATATCGGGAACGAGATGACGAATTCTCTGAAGAACGGTGTGTTCCCGAAAACCCGGGAAACACCCGGGATCTCAAGCAGTTTTTTCTCGAGGTAATGGCTCTTGTGGTAACACTGGCTGGAAACTTCCCGGAATCCCCGGGAGCCCATCAGAGAAAGATAGACCACATTAGCGAGAGCCATAAGTGCCTGGTTAGAACAGATGTTGCTTGTGGCTTTGTCCCTTCTGATATGCTGCTCACGGGTTTGAAGGGTCAGAACGTAACCGGTCTGTCCTGCGCGATCAGTAGTTCTGCCGATTATCCTCCCGGGCATTTTCCTTGCAAGTTTTGTTCTCGCAGCCATGAAACCGATATATGGTCCTCCGTAGGACATGGATATTCCCATGCTCTGGCCTTCTCCTACAACTATATCAGCCCCGGCATCTCCGGGTGACCGGAGAAGGGGCAGAGCGACCGGGTCAGCGGCAACGATGAAAAGCCCTTTATGTTCATGAATCTGATCCGCAACAGACTGCAGGTCTTCTATGAGACCGAAATAGTTCGGGTACTGAACAAGTACCGCTGCAGTACCGCCCTCAATAAGTTTGCTCGCGGTGGCAAGATCGAGGGAACCATCCTCAAGGAAAGGGATCTCGTATATCTCGAAATCGTCCCGGCTCAGATAGGTCCTGATGACATCTAGCCATCTTGGATTTAGTGAACCCGCGATCAGGATCCTCTGCTTCCTTGTAGCCCGCATGGCCATGAGACAGGCTTCAGCAGCTGCAGATGCACCGTCGTACATGGAGGCATTTGCCATATCCATTCCGGTAAGCCTGGCAATCATGGTCTGGTATTCAAAAATCGCCTGAAGAGTGCCCTGGCTTACTTCAGCCTGATAAGGCGTATAAGCTGTATAGAATTCGCTCCTGAGAAGAATATGGTCTATAGCTGCGGGAATGAAATGATCGTAGGCACCTGCTCCCATGAAACAGGCCAGTTCAGCTCCTTTGTTTCTGCGGGCAAATTCCTCGAATTCGCGGGTCAGTTCAATCTCCGAGAGCGGTTCGGGGAGCTGGAGTTTCTCCTTCAGCCTGAATTTCTCCGGAACCGGTTCAAGCAGATCCTCGAATTTTGCAGCGCCGATAGCATGAAGCATCTTCTCTCTCTGCTCGGGGCCGTTCGGTACGAATCTGCTCATTGACTACTCACCGATGAATTCGGAGTACTCTTCAGCACTCTTGAGGCCGGCAAAGCCGGAGGGATCAGCAGTTTTCACGACAACCAGCCAACCCTTTTCGTAAGAACTCTCGTTTATAAGAGCCGGTTCATCCTCAAGACCCTCGTTAACCCTAACAACTTTACATTCAAACGGAGCGTAGAAATCCTCTGCAGTCTTCACCGCTTCGAGGGTGCCCAGGATATCACCGGCATTAAAATCCAGCATACCGGGGAATTCAACCATCACGATCTCGCCCATCTGTTCCTGAGCGTAGAATGTAAGACCCATCATGTATTCGCCGTTTCCAAGGTCTTTTATCCATTCGTGCGTTTCCGTATAACGAAGTCCTTCAGGAATATTAGACATTTCTCCTCCTAGCGTTACTTTCTGCTGCCGTCTTTGTAGAATGGCAGTTTGACGGTTTTAACCGGAATTCTTTTTCCTCTAACCTCGGCTTCAAGCTCTGTACCTTTCTTGTGAAAGCCCTTTTCAACAAACGCCAGGCAGACTCCATGTCCCAGGGCCGGCGCAAGGGAACCGCTTGTGACTACTCCAACTTTTCTGTTGCCCTCAAAGAGTTCAGCACCTTGCCTGGGAAATCCTTTTCCCAATACCTCAAGTCCAACGATATACCTGGCTGGCTTTTCCTTTTTCTGTCTGGCCATGACTTCGCGCCCTATGAATTCCTTATCGGTCTTGAGTTTTACAACCCACCCGAGCTTGGCTTCTATGGGAGTTGTTGTGTGGTCCATATCGTTTCCATATAGCAGGTATCCCACCTCAAGCCTTAAAGTATCCCTGGCGCCCAATCCCACCGGCTTAATCCCGAACTCTTCTCCGGCTTTCATGACAGCGTCCCATATGGCCTCTGCATCTTCATATTGTATGTATATTTCGAATCCGTCTTCACCCGTGTAGCCGGTTCTTGCTATCAGGGCATTCTTCCCGGCAAAGACACCAGATGTGTGGGAATAGTAACCTATCTCCTGGAGCTTTTCATCGGTAAGCTTCTGGGCTACTTTCTCGGCATCAGGACCCTGTATGGCAACAAGAGCTGTTTCGTCACTCTCGTTTGTCAGATCAATACTGTAGCCTGCGGTATGATTGTTCACCCATGCCCAGTCCTTCTCGATGTTGGAAGCGTTGACAATGATCAGGTATTCATCGGAGCGGAGCCTGTACACGATAAGGTCATCAACAATACCGCCATCCGGGTAGCACATTGTTGAATAGTAGGCCTTTCCGGGTTCCACTTCCGAATCGTTGGTTAGAAGGTAATCCAGAAATTTTGAAGCGTCTTTCCCTATCACTCTGAATTCGCCCATGTGGGAAAGGTCGAAAACACCAACTCCGGAGCGGACTGCATTGTGTTCTTCCTTTACTGAAGTGTACTTGATAGGCATGATATAACCGGCAAAGGATTCCATCCTGGCACCGAGGTTGACATGTTTGTCGTGCAGGGCTGTCTTTTTGTCCATTCGGTTTCTCCTGTACTTAACTTGTTCCCTGGAATATTTCATGAAATATACGGGTATGAATTTACCAAAAAAGGAGACGGAATGCAATGATGGCGCAGGGGCATATTTCAGAAAGAATATCATTCAATGAATGCTGTTATTCCACCGCGTCTGCTTAAGAAACTTGCAAGGGAATCACGCGCGGCAGTCGCGCCGGATTTCCTTGATGTACTGCTTGCTGAAGCTGTAGCGAGAAGGTGGTTCCTGAACGAATATATCCCCTGCTGGAGAACACCTCAGCGCCCCCCCGACAAGGGCAGGTACAGCCTCCTGTTCGCAAGCGGAAGAAGAGCAATTGTGGTCCCTGCGGGAAGAAGACGTGTTTCCTTCGATATCATGGCAAATGCCAGGTGCGATTATCTACTGACGGTTGATATGCAGGATGCTTCTTCGGGCCATGTAAGCGGGTTCTTCTACCTGTTCGATATCCGTAAACCTGGAAACATCGAATGGAGACCGGATCTGGATATCCTGGACACCAGATCAATGGATGATTTCCCCGAACTCCAGAAAATACCTCGAAACTTCAGACTCAGCTATTTCCTTCAAAGTCTCAGGCTTCTGATAATGGGCGACAGAAAAGTCCCCCTTCCTATCCCTGACGGATTTCACAATAAATCAAGTGAATATTAATGCATATGGCGACTGCAAAATACAGGAGGAAAATGCGAATGTCAGAGTTCTGTAACGTAACAGTGGTGAAAAAAGCGAACACATACTTCGGGGGTTCAGTAACCAGCAGGACTGTCAGATTCCAGGATGGCTCACAAAAAACTCTCGGAATCATGATGCCGGGAGAGTACGAGTTCAATACCGCCGATAAGGAACTTATGGAAATCCTTGCAGGGGAGGCTCAAGTTCTTCTTCCCGAAGATGATAGCTGGAGTGTCTTCAGAGAAGGGGATGTATTTGAAGTGAGGGCGGATTCATCTTTCAAAATACGCACGCAGGATATACTGGATTACTGTTGTTCGTACCTGACTTAGATTTCTCTGGCATGCATTAACCACCAGCTGCACTTAAAGCCGTTTCGATTCGAATGGAGGAGGATATGCATTATTTACTTATTGCTTTCATGATCTCGATCCCCCTGATACCTGTCGAGGTTATGGATTACCCATTCAGTGATGATCCGGTCTATCTTGTATATGAAGAGACAGAATCGGGATATCGGATATCACTTGGCACAGACTTTGAAGGATCGATCGATCCCATGACAGATTATGTCGATTACCCCGGTCTGTTCAATCCGACGAAAGCGGCTGCGGTCTTCGACGTAGAAAGCCGCGTATTATCCGTTTACTCCCAGTACCCTTTCAGTGCCAATTACTACCTCGCAACCTACAGATTCGATGATGATGGTCATCTTCGTCTGCTGGAATCAGGCGGTCACGATTACTACTTCGAAACCCTTGAGATAATAGAACAGAATGTCGACTGCCTTGAATATGATGAAGTCATCAACAGCACATGGTCGGTTATGTACCCGCATGCAAATCCGTATTCGAGCGAAATGTGCATTCTCCTCCTCAAAGCCGGCCTTCAGCACGCGGGAGCGATGATCGAAGCAGGAGAATCCGCTAACGCTGCAATCGAATGCTTTGATGAGATAAACGATGTGGCCTGGAATCTATCCGGTAACCTGGTTCATCTGTCCGTACAGACGCTTGATAACTACCCGGAAGAGCTGTCGATCAGTTCAGAGGAGTATCTTGAAATGCTGGATGAGTACGCTGACTTTATTGAGGACGCCGGTAACTCCGAGGAAGCGGATAATGTTCGCCTGGTAAGAATGGATCTCTCAGACAATTAGAAGCTGACTACTCCTTGATGAAGTAGTACAATCCGAATCCGCCTCTTGAAATCAACGCAGAACTCCAAAGGGCATGAATCATACTTACATTTACTTTATCACTCATGAAAAGGTATGTAAGAAGCACGAGAACAAAGGATCCTGAGCGTGAGTATACTTTTAGAAGAAGATATTTCTCCCTTTCATCGTCCACTCTACCGTGATAGAACCATATATTGAAAACAGCGAGAGATGGAAGACATATAGCTAGTATGGTGAGGAATTCGACTTTCCAGAATATCCAGAGTAGAGTGAACAGTATACCCGCAGCAAGATGAACTGCGGACCATATAATGTAATTTCCCCTCTATTGATTTCATATCACTCTTCCCCTTCAAGCTTAAACACATCTTCGACAGGCACCTCAAAATAGTCTGCTATTTTCAATGCCGTAATGATCGAAGGGTTGAATTTTCCTCGTTCAATTGAATTTATCGTCTGCCTGCTGAGACCTACTTCTTCAGCAAGATCGTTCTGACTGATTTCCTTCTCCGCACGGAGGACCCGAAGCCTGTTCTTCAGTTTCATTTCAACTCCCTTCTCCAGGAATGTAGTCAATCATAGACATTATGTCAAGTATTATAGACTTATTGACTAGAATACACTACATCTCTATCCATTTATGGTAAACTCTCCCGCCTTGTGAACTCAGGATACTCACTTTAGAATAGAGCTGGATACAGTACGTCTATCTCACACTAAAACGGAGGTCAACAACTTACTATTGACTTTGACCGAAGTTGAAACAAGACGCAGCTCTTGATTCTGCTGGCAAGCTCTTCAACCACCTCGTCCAGCTTGGATTCAAGGTGACTTATAGATATCACATCTAGAGAGAGTGATCCAGTGAAGAAAATTCATCACTTCGTCCCGCAGTTCTACCTCAAGCGCTTCTCGCATGAAGGAAATGAAAATGATGGTAGTACATTAGGAAAGAATCAGTATAGATTTTCGTAGGTGGAATCTGCAAGCATTTGGAAATGGTTGAAACTAAGGGAAGCATTTAAGTTCATTTCAGGCAGGTATGATTTCGACGTCACTGTTGGTGATAACAGCCAATGGACGCTACAATACACATCTCCGGGGGATGAGTATAATTGGTATAGAGCCTATGAATCAGGCAGAGGTCTTTCCTTTGTTCTATTTGCATTATGCTTCATTCTCTCTCCAGATTATGCAGCCCTACTTATCGATGAACCGGAGATGCATCTGCATCCAGAAATGCAGAAACGTCTTTATCAGGTAATGATGGAATCTGGGAAACAATTCTTTCTATCAACACATGCGAATACATTTATAGATCCATCCCAGCAGTCCAAGGTGTTCATGCTAACGAACAACGGTAGAATTGAAGCAACCCCGATAACAAGAAAAGCCATTGCTCTCTCTGATCTTGGATATTCAATAACAGATAACTTGGTTTGTGATTTGATTGTGCTTGTTGAGGGAAGTCATGACAAACCGGTGATAGAATGGTTATTAGAACAGATGCTTGGCAAGGAATACTCCATCAAGGTCTGGCCACTTGGCGGCAATAATATGGAGCACGTGGATTTAGAGGTGTTCACTGAATCCTGTGAAGTGGTTGCAGTCATTGACAAAGACCCTGGCAGTGAAAAATCAAGATCTAGGTTTGAGAAAAAATGCAAGGATGCGGGAGTATGTTGCTACCGGTTAGAACGATATGCAGCTGAGAATTACTTAACTCTCTCGGCTTTAAGAGAAGTTTTGGAATCAGATATCCCGGGAAAGCTTACATCTATACCGCATGACAAGAAAATGAAAGAAATCCTCGGATTCCGAGTTAAGAGCAGAATACAGGAAATTCTTTCTCATATGACACTAGCTGATATTAAGGATACGGATCTGTACAATGTTGCTCAGGATATCTCAGCAAGGATTCTAGCCGAATAGATTAAGTACTTCGCATTCTTTAATTTCTTTATGTGCCAAACTGAATTTTGAACACGCTCGCTCGCTTAATCTTAACCTTCAGTGCTTCCTCAGAGAAATTCCGTCTTACGGATGCAGTATGACCACATCTTGCCAGGAGAGATTCAAGTGAAACAATCCTTTCTGAGAGATCAAGCCAGCACAAAGCTATTACTGCGGCAGTGTCACCGGTGCAGATTGCGGTTTCAGGAGTATTGTATCGAATTAGAACAGCCATGGCTTCCAGCTCACCAATATGCACATCGAAGTTCGCTTCAAATGTACTTCCAAGTTTTTCCTGTATTGATATGATCTCAGATTGATCAGCATGCTCGATCTGGATTATACCTTTCTCAATGCAGCTCTGGATTGGGATTGTTTTATTGCAGCCGGTACCATCATCAAAATAATCTGCTTCCTGCATTGCCACAATTTCTGGTAGAATGATATCATAGCTTTCCAGGATTGCATCCCATTTCCCAATTTCATTCAGATGAATCACTACATCGGCATCAAGAATTACTAATCGAGGCTTCATAGAACTTCGCAAACGGTTCAATACCATAGGATATAAGGATTCTTTTCAGTTGACCGACTGTGGTTTCCAGATACTCCGCAAGTTTTCCTACTGATATTCTTCCCCGCAAGTATACTTTGTAGGCCAGAAATACTAGATCTGGAGGAAGTTCCGGTTCTTCTCTCACAATTGATCCATGAACTTCTTTGTCCAAAGCTTTTAGATCGCTGTCTGATTGAAATCTGTCGATAATTTCTTTGGGAATGATTTCGAGAAAGAACATCCGCCAGAGAAGCGCTTCCGTACTAACCATGTATTCCCGAGAAAGCTGCATCAGATCAAAGTATTGAATTGATTCAGCTTTAGCTAATCTTCTCATATTTGCGTTTATTGTATCGCAGGGCATCATCAAATTACTGGCAAAGATGTTTGCCAGTTGCTCAATTCTATGTTCGGAAATACCGGCAGTATCAGTGAACAGTAGATGGAACAGTTCGTGTCCAAGGCTGAAGTTCCGTCTCCACCATGCATCATTTGAATTCAGTAGTACTGCGCTTATTCCCCGTTCTCGAATACAGGCCGCTGAACCTGAACTCAGTGGAACAGTGAATACTATCACATTCCACTTTTTTCGAATAGTTTCAGCAAGTATCCTTGCAGGATACTCACCAAGATTGAGTGCACCAGCAACGGATTCAGCCGTTTCAGCGATTGATTCAAATGAGTCATCAGCAGCAAGGCTATATGAAGGCATTGAGGATTCCGATGACTCCCCTGCAAATTTCTCTAACTTAATATATCCCGCAAGTCTTGTTCGAAGGATATTCTCCGCATGCTTATCTGGTTCACCCCTCCAGGAGATAGGTGCCTTTGCCGAAGACTCACCTGTTACTAGTTCTTCAGGCGTGATACCGAAGTAATGCGCTAGTTTAACTGCTTCGTAAGCTTTAAGATCTCTCTTCCCCTTCTCGAGATCGTAAACTAACTGCCGACTACTGAACTCTAAAAGACTTGCTACATTATCAGAAGAATAACCAAGCTCAACACGGATTTCCCTTATTCTCTTACCTTGGTGAACCAATCTATCAGCATTATCCATCATTTTGCCTCCTGCTATTTTAGATAATGCATTAGCAGAAAGGATATGTCAAGGATTTCCCTTGAAATGGAAGTGATCAAGTATTTACGGAATTAGTAAGCAATTCAATGGATAATCTAGAATTGAAGTAATAGCTGGTTCTTATCCTGATCAGCTACCAGCTGATGCAGCCATCGTCTATGAATCCATGCCCTGGGTCCCAGGGCAGTGGACATTGAATCACGTAGGTTGAGTCTATGGAATATAAATAGTATGAGTACAATTCCCCGCAGTCGGGGCATACAAGATCCCAGTTCTCCATAACACCCGATATGCCCAGTTCTTTGAGATGCACAGGATACCTGTTCTCAGAACCATAGAACATTGCACATCCGGACCCCAGACTCATCATGTTGCTGCGGCATGCCTCAACACCTCCTCCGGGATCGGGAGGCCAGTAACACACACCATCGATTACGTACCCGTGAGTAGGATCAGTTGGCATCGGGCAGTAGATTGAATAAGTATCACCGACGGAATTTGTGCTGTACTCATACAGTTTCCCGCAAGCTGGGCATGGATTATCCCAGAATTGATAAATTCCAGATGTTCCAAGTTCACTGAGCTCTTCAGGGTATCGATTCTCCATTCCGTAGAACATCGCGCAGGCGCTTGCGAGGCTGGTCATGTTACTGTGACATATTCCTGGCCATGCAGGGGGATCGGGAGGCCAGCTGGTCTGACCATTTACCACGAATCCATGATTGGGATCATCAGGGAGAGGGCAGGTGAGCGTATAAACATCACCGGATCCGCCGAGTTCGTATATGTACGGCATACTGCATGAAGGGCAGGTTAGACTGGAGATTCCCGGTACAATTATCTCAAGTTCGCTGAGACTATCGGGATACCTGTTCATGCTAGCATAAAACATGCTCATTGCAGTGCTTAATTCTTCCATATTGTCGTGGCAGATTTCGGCATGTCCGGGATCATCCAGAGGGGCAGGAAGTGTATTAATGCCATCCGGCTCCACCATGCTGACCGGCGAGTCTCCGCAGGACAGAAGTATAAGAAGGAAGAAAAGTGGTGAGGATACAAATAACTTGTTCAATTCGAAACTCCCTCCGATTACCTGTTAATAGAAGTGTATCCTCTTTTTAATGGAATGTCAAACAGCGGGATTAACATTGACTACCCTCCGGTTTTCAGCAGGAGAAATTAATTGTATACTATTCCAGTTCCAAGGGGATTATAAACGATCCTGTCACAGGAAAGGCAGAATGTTTAAGATGACTAGACCACTTTCGATAATAGCGACCGCTGCTGTTGTCCTCTTGTTTTCAAGCTGTATGGGTACATTCGAAACAGCCAGGGTGGTACCTTTAAAGGTAGGTGCCACATATTTTACAACAGTTAATGCCGACGAACAGGAATCCTTCACTATCCCTGGTATGGTCCTTGAAAATGGATGGCCTGCGGACCAGTCGCGGTTCGGGGTGGGGCTTCATCTCAGAGTGGGTGCGTTCATTCACAACGATCCGGAAGATGACAATGGTTTAATGTTTGTCTGGGGAGGCAAGGTCCAGATACCTCAGAACAGCATTGTGGATATTGCATTCGGATTGGATATCTGGGGTTACGTCCCCGGTGAAATTAAACTGTTGGTTTCCAGAAGGCTCGGCATCATCGAACCTTACGCCATTTTATCCATTGCTGATCTCATTGACTTTCACGACAGTGATGTTTTGAATGCAGACGGCTTAATGAGTTATACCCTTGGAACGATGGTAAGACTTGGAAATAGGTCGAACTGGATGCTTGCAGCGGAGTTCGAAGGCGGAAACGTATGGGTCTCTCAGGGAGTGGGCTTTGGTCTGATCAGGGAATTCTGATACACTGACAGCCTGCCGGTTTTCGCGGGAATGATGCGATTGTATACTATCTTGGTTTCATGTATCACTACTGCAGAAGACCCCAATCACAGAAAGGTACAATGTTAACAATGAATAAACTGCTTTTAATAATCACAGCTGCTGCAGTTCTCCTTCTCTTTGCAGGCTGCATGGGTACTTTCGAGACGGCCAGGGTTGTACCTCTCAAGATAGGCGCTACCTATTTTACGACAATTGATTCGGATGATGATGATTCTGGTGATGACGATTCTTTCGGTATGCCGGGAATAATAGTTGAAACAGGATGGCCCGCCGGTCCCTCTCGGTTCGGAATAGGGCTTCACCTCAGAGCTGCTGCGGTTATTGAAACCGATAATGACGGCTTTATGCTGGTCTGGGGAGGTAAGCTGCAGCTGCCTCAGAACAGCTTTGCCGATATTGCCCTGGGCGTGGACATATGGGGATACTATCCGGGTGAGATCAAACTTTTTGTCTCCAGACAATTGGGCATTATAGAGCCTTACGCCTGTCTGGGCGTAGTAGGTTTTCTTGATACCGATGATGACGACGACGATGACACAATTGATATCTTCGGGAACGGCATGATGACCTACACACTGGGCACGATGGTGGAATTCGGCAGCGGGTCGGGCTGGATGCTGGCTGCGGAGATCGAGGGCGGGGATGTATGGGTCTCCCCTGGTGTCGGTGTGGGTCTGATCAAGGAATTCTGATCCATCGATCATGTACACTGAACCGTTTGTAACACACGATAATATCGATGATAAACTAACGGAGTGGCTGGCTCGGATAGACAGGTATACTCATCCCAGACCGAATCTCACACTGAAACCGGAAAAGTGTGCGCTTCTGGTTGTGGATATGCTGCATTATTTTGCCGATCCCGGTGGAAGGGTATATCTGCCTTCTACAGAAGCTATCATTCCGCGAATAGCCACGCTTCTGAAACACTGGAGAAAGATCGGCGGAACCGTTGTTTACACACAGCACTGCCACAGAGGTTCTGAGGACCTTGGAATGCTGGGAAAATTCTTCAGTGATTTTATCAGGTGCGGGAAGAAGGAATCCGAGATCATCCCTGAACTGTCCCCACTGCCGGGTGAGAAGATATTCAGGAAAAACACGTACGATGCATTCTACAGAACCAAACTTGATGGATTTCTGAGGAGCAGATCTGTTGAACAGGTTCTTGTTACGGGGGTACTGACGCAGATGTGCTGTGAGACAACTGCAAGGTCAGCATTCGTAAGGGGGTACGAAGTGTACATCCCGGCGGACGCACAGACGACAAGCTCGGAGGAGCTTCACATTGGCAGCCTTCAGAACCTCGCAAGCGGCTTTGCAGTTATCACCGGCACTTATTCTATCTGCAGCGGTGGACAGGAGTAACATTGCATGACGTAGCTGTTATCGGAACCGGGCCTGCAGGATGCGCGGCAGCTGTGCAGTGCAGAAGGCTTGGATTGGATGTTGCTCTTGTCGATACACTCGGCAAAGCCGGAGGACTTATTCGCGAGGCAAGGCTCATCGAAAACTATCCAGGCCTCGAAAAACCTCTTGCAGGGCCTGCGTTCGCAGACAGACTTATTTCCATCCTTTCGGCAAATGACCTGGAAATACGTTGTTATCATGCAGACTCGATCGCCCTGCGCGGTGGAATATTCGAAATATCCGGAAACGGTGAATCTATCAGATCACAGTCAGTGATAGTCGCTGTGGGAACGGTTCCGAAGGATTTCAGTATTCAAGTCAGTGGAAATGTTAAAATACACCGGTCTATCCTGGAGCTGAAACAGCAGCTTCCGGGAAGAACGGTAATAGTTGGCGGCGGTGAGGCCGCAGTGGACTACGCGCTGAACCTTTCAGATTCAGGGTCATCTGTCAGCTTGCTTGTAAGAGGCTCCCGTCTCAAGGCGGTCGGCAAACTCAGGGATAAAATCGAAAGACGCAAAGCTGTTAAAATTCTTTATAATACCGGTTCCGTAACAGCAACCGCTTCGGAGGGTGTAATCCAGCTTGAGGCCGAGTCATCCGGCAGGAAAATAATCCTGGAAACGGATGCTTTACTGGCGGCCGTGGGCAGAGAACCCCGGCTGCCCCGGATAATGAATGGCTTCGTTCATGAAAGAGGAAATGTCAGGACATCGATTCAGGGACTGTATGTTTCAGGAGACGCTTCACTGGGCAGCCTGGGGCAGGCTGCCATGGCATCAGGTCAGGGTCTTCAGGCAGCACTGTACGCATTTGAATTACTGAAGGCAGGGAACGGTAAATCGTGAAAATCGTAGGACAGCGGGGAGAATCTGATCTCGCAACCGTCTACATAGGCGAGCTTTCTGATGGCGAACTCATTGAGTTCGTCGAGGCGGTGCAGCCCCCAATACCGCAGAATGAGAAATGGGTTCTCATCGTATCCACCCTGAAAGGCTGCCCTGTGAATTGTCCGATATGCGATGCCGGGATATCCTACTCGGGGAAACTCTCATTCGGGGAAATAATCGGCCAGATAGACTACATGGTGCGGAATAGATACAGTGATGGTAAAATACCTGTTTCAAAATTCAAAATTCAATTCGCAAGAATGGGTGATCCTGCTTTCAATCCCGCCGTTCTGGATGTTCTTTCTGAGCTACCCTTCGTTTACGATGCTCCCGGACTCCTGCCGAGTATATCTACCATCGCGCCTGAGGGCTGCGATGAATTCTGGGAAAAACTGACAGATGTCAAGAACAGAACATACAGCAACGGAAAATTCCAGATGCAGTTTTCCATCCACACATCGTCCGAGAAAGCCAGACACGATCTTGTTCCCTGCAGTACCTGGAGTTTCGCACAAATAAGCGAATGGGGTGAGGGATTCTTCAGTTCCGGTGACAGGAAAATTTCCCTGAATTTCGCTGCTGTCAGGGGATACCCGATAGATCCTGATGTAATCGCTGATCTATTTTCACCGAAGTATTTCATGATAAAACTGACTCCCGTTAATCCGACACATTCTTCCAGAAGCAGCGGGTTTGAGGGTATCATAGATCCTGATCATCCGGAAACGGCTGATGAACTTGTTAAAGGTTTTCAGAATGCAGGATTCGATACTATCCTGAGTATAGGCGAAACAAGGGAAAACCGCATAGGTTCAAACTGCGGAATGTACGTTGGGCATTTATCCAGTATCCGGGAGGGGAAAGCACCGCAAAACCGCGCTCTCCAGATTCTGCCCCGCGAGCTCCCTGATAGACATCGTAGGGAGAGAAACTGAACCGGTGGGACATATTCCTGCGTGTGAAATCCACTGACCAGACAAGCCATCCGGTATTATCAAAGGGACCCCAGGTCAGCGTTGTAATATTGGCATCATAAAGCTCTTCAAGCTCGTAATGGTAGGGCAGTCTCCAGTTGCCGCCAAGACTTGCAACCCATATTCTGGCCTCGTACCAGTCGAGATCACGGTTCGGGCCGACTATCCACTGCAGACCGGTCACCATATCCGTGATGATATTTTCCTCCGACACCAGAAAGCGATCGTGAATACTGATACGTGAGGTCGAAAGCATGCAGCCGGAAAGGATAAGCGAAAACAGTGTAAAGGTTATTAATGCTGTCCTAAAAAATCCTTTGACTGTCATTTCATCCGTTCCAAGGTGATCATTGATCAGGAATTATCGTTCGGTGCAAACTGAAGAAGGTAGAGATTGTAGTAGATACCTCTTCTGGAAAGCAGTTCCTGATGATTGCCCCTTTCAAGTATTCTTCCATCGTCTATGACAAGTATCTGATCAGCTTTCTGTATTGTGCTGAGCCTGTGGGCTACCACGATACTGGTACGATTCTTCATAAGCACATCTATGGCATTCTGGATCAGTTGTTCGGTTGCAGGATCAACGTTGCTTGTGGCTTCATCAAGTACGAGAATTCTCGGATTGTGAGCCAGGGCTCTGGCGAAACAGATAAGTTGTTTCTGTCCGGTTGAAAGGGTGGCTCCCCGCTCAGCCATTACGGTATCAAAACCCTCCGGCAGTTTCTCTATGAAAGGTGTGACCTGAACCATGTCCGCCGCTTCCTGCACTTCTTCTCTGGAAAGGTTCTGTCCCAGACGTATGTTGTCCTCAATACTCCTGCTGAAGATGAATGCGTCCTGCAGGACAATGGAAATACTTTCCCTCAGCGTCTGTACGGGCAGATCCCGGAGATCAATGCCATCAAGGAGTATCCTGCCGGAATCAACATCGTAGAATCTGCAGAGAAGGCTTATTATGGAAGTCTTCCCTGCTCCCGTAGGGCCAACCAGCGCAACACTCTTCCCTGATTCAACCTTGAAGCTGATATGACGGAGTACCTTCTTGTCAGTTTCGTAGGAGAAGGTCACGTTATCGAATTCGATAGCGCCTGTCATGGCTGTTTCCCTTGCGGAGGATTTATCGGCTATCTCGGGCTCGGTATCGAGTATTCCGAATATCCTTTCCCCTGCAGCCATGGCGCTCTGCATAATGTTGTATTTCTGGCTTATGTCCGCAAGTGGCTGGAACATCTGTCTCACGTAGCTTATGAAGGCAACAAGTGCGCCTATTGTAAGACCGCCTTTGAGAACACTGCCTCCACCGTAAACCAGTACAAGAGCAATTCCGACGGACGCAGTTATCTCGATCAGCGGTCTGAAAATGCCGAAGATGACCATCTGCTTCATGTTAGCCTTGAAGTAGCTTCTGTTGGTCTCCTGGTATTCGTCCCTCCGCCTCTTCTCCTGCCTGAAAACCTGAACGATCTTAATCCCGCTGAGATCCTCGGACAGCCGGGAGTTAAGTCTGGCAAGGAATTTCCTTACAGCCCTGTAAGCACCCCTTGCTTTTATACGAAAGATCACTGTAACGATTATGAAAACCGGAGTAACGGCAAGGGAAACCAGAGCGAGTCTCCAGTTCAGCAGAAAGAGGATAATGGCAGTACCGACGATCAGAATAACATCCTTGACAAGGTTTACAAGGACGGCGGTGAACATCTCGTTAAGGGCCTCTATATCGTTTGTTACCCGGGTAACAAGCCTGCCTATGGGATTCTGAGAATAGAAATTGAGTGATAACCGCTGTATATGCCTGAAAAGCTCCGTTCTGACGTCGAACATGGATCTCTGCCCCGCAATAACCAGGGTCATTACATGACCGTATCCGGCTGCGAGGCTTATGAGTATAAGTATACCCAGTAACCATGCGAGCCTGCTCACACCGGCGATATCATCACCTCTGACATCCACTATCACCGAGAGAGGAACACTGGAGAGTTCCGTCTCTGGGACAAGCCAGTATCCATTAATGACGGAGCCCGTAATGCCGTTGTACCTGTCCTCCGGAAAGAGGTAGTAAGTCTCCCTTGAGAGGTTGCCTTCCTCTTCCATCTCAACCCGCTCTGCGGGGTCCATCCTGTCGAGCGCTGACTTCCGCACAAGCAGAAGTGTGTCTGCTGAAACGGGAATGAAGTCGGTTGTATCCACAGATGATTCAACAAATTCTGTACATACTGAAGCGGGAGCAGAATAAATCTGATAGAGCTTCGCCAGGTAATTATCAATTCCCACTTTTGTTATGTATGGAATGAGCAGCTCGATACCTGCAGTTACGATCATGAAGAACATGGCAAGGAAGATCAGGCGCCGATGCGGTTTCACATAGCGAAGCAGCCTTCTTATCAGGTCGCGGTCGTACAGCTTCCCTCCAGCAGCGTCTTCTACAAATGGACTACCGTGCATCAGTCCTCACCTCCTTCAGTATCAGAGGTTTCTTCCTTCTTTGCTTCTTCCTCCAGCTGCTGCATTCTGAAAAGCTCAGCATAGAATCCGTCATGTTCCAGGAGTTCGTTGTGGGTTCCATGCTCGACTACCCTGCCATCATCCATTACGATGATGTTATCTGCATTCTGGATGGTGCTTATTCTGTGGGCGATAAGAATGCTTGTAAGATCGCTTATGTCTTTATTAAGCCGCTTTAGAATTGCGGCTTCAGTTTCGGTATCGACACTGGAGAGAGAATCATCCAGAACGAGTATCCTGGGTTTGACAGCAAGTGCCCGGGCAATCGCTACCCTCTGCTTCTGACCTCCCGAGAGTGTAACTCCCCTTTCTCCAACAGTTGTGTCGTATCCATCGGTAAAGCCCTGGATCTCTTTGTCTATGTCAACGACGGAAGACAATTCCTCAATCCCATCGCGAGAAATATCATTGTTACCGAAGGCAATGTTGTCAGCAATGGACATGGCGAACAGGAATGTCTCCTGGGGAACGTAACCGAACATTCCCCTTATTCTTGCCAGTTTCATTTCATGAACGTCTACTCCCCCTAGAAAAACCGTACCTTCGGGAGGATCGTACAGCCTCATCAGAAGTTCAACAAGCGTTGTTTTGCCCGATCCGGTGCGTCCGACAATGCCCAGGGTTCCACCTGCCGGCAGCTGGAATGATATATCCTTGAGAACCTCAACCTCAGTACCGGAATAGGTGAAGGAAAGATTTTTCACCGTTATGGCTGGATCAGGCTTGATATCATTTGCACCATCCATGATGTCAGGCAAGGTCTTGAAAATCTTCTGGAGCCTGTCCATACTTGCAGCACCTCTCTGAAGCAGATTGACTACCCATCCAATCGCTATCATCGGCCATATAAGCATCATCAGGTAACTGGAAAAAGCGACAAATTCACCAAGAGAGATGATTCCCTTCACGACCATAGAGCCGCCAGCACCAAGCAGTATTGCCATGCTTGCCATTGCAAGGGCACCGATCATAGGCTGGAACATTCCCCATATCCGGGCGAGTTTAACATTCTGCAGGACGCACTCCTCCGCCTTCTCAGAGAAGTATCTGTCCTCAGAAGCCTCGTCTCCATAGGCTTTAATAACTCTCACTCCCGAAAGGGATTCCTGGGCTTTCTCGGTAAGGGTGGAGAAAGCCTTCTGAACGGATTCGAACCTTTTATGTATCAAAGCGCCGAACTTCAGCATCATTAAGGCAATAAGTGGAAGTGGTATCATGGTAATAAGCGTAAGTTTCCAGTTCATGATCAGCATGATGGTGATACTGGACAATGAAAGAAAAATGGCATCGAACGAAGCTATTGTAGCAATACCTGTGGCCATTCGTACTGCACTGATATCGTTGGTTGCATGGGCCATGATATCACCCACCTTGGTCTGATCGTAATACTGCGGGGACAGTGTCTGAAGATGATCGTAGAGTTCCTGCCTGATGTTCCTGTCGATCCTGTGGGCAGAACCGATAACAAGATATCTCCAGAAGAACCTGAAGATACCCATGACAAGATAAAGTCCGAGTATTAATAATCCCAGGTTAAGCAGAAGAGAGTTGGTCGCCATTCCACTGGCCAGGCTGTCGATGACCTTTTCAAAGACCTTAGGTACAATGAGCTGCATTGCATCCACTATTACAAGGGTGCAAAGCCCAAGGCCGATAGCTTTCTTATGATTGAGAATCCTCTTGATAAGAAGCTTCAGGCTGGACTTGCTCATGCCTTTCTTATTTGATCCTGACTTCAAAAGTTTCCCTTCAACTGAGGCGTTCAGAATTTTCGGTTAATCAGCAGATCATCCGGCTGGTATGATCACTCGTATATGCCCACCTCTGATCCAATCATAACGTACTCTATCAACTCGAGTTTCTGAAGATCAGGATCCATCGACCAGCCTTCCTCAGTGGGGATGACAGTAATGACAACTGGAAGGCCGTACTGCGGAACCAGTTCACGTGCGAGGTCACCCACCAGGGCGAAGCGTTCCCCGGTCTCAAAATCCTCAAATACCACCGTTTCAGAACGTGTTCCGACTGCCATAACCTGAGTCGATCCTGTATACTGAAGGTAGTCATCCTGAATATGCTGCGTTGTACCGCACGCAGCGAAAAGAACAATGAAAATCGTTAAGCAATATTTCATAGTAATCTCCCTATTTAAGCGGCCAGGGCTGAAGCTGCTCAATCGGAACAACTGTTGTGTCAGCAATAATACCCCAACCGCCGAATACTACCCATCTATCCAGTACTGCGCTGAGGTCTGCGGATGATAATTCCGAAATATTATCGAACATCGTGTATGCGTTTCTCCAGTCTCCTGTGCAAATCTCGAAATTCCCCATCATCCAGCACTGATTGTCCTTGCTGGTTGCCCTTAGGTTCTCAAGTGTTCTGCTCTTCTCTATCGTTCCCCTGAAAATATCTTCTTCAACCGGGTTATCGATCACGCCTGAAAGTACTCCTGCCATAAGCGAGCATGCAAGCACAGGCTGCGGAGAGCTGACATACATGTAACCCCAATTTTCTCTATAATTAGTTGCGCCGGAAAAGGTTGCGTATGTTAAAGCGTTATCGGTTCTAAGCACCTGCCAGAGGAGATCGTTAACAACTGTCATGGCGGTGCGGAAGGGAATGAGATCCTCATGGCCCTGGGGCGGAGCGTTGAATTTAACAACGGCATAGGCTGTAGGGACTTCTCTATGCTGAACAGCAATCGTATCTCTGTCTACCGTAAATGGTTCAACCTGCAGGAACTCCTGTCCGCCTTCCGGAATCTCTCCGAAGGCCTGCTCAAGTATAGTACGCAACTCTTCTGGTTGTGTTGGTCCGGCATGCGTTATAAGCAGATTCCCGGAACGTATCCTGTCCTCAAGCATATTCGAGACATCTTCTGTGGTGAAACTGGAAACAGTCTCAACAGTGCCATCTGGAAGCCGTCTGTACGTGTGTCCGGGCATGAAAGCGTCGTTAGCCACGAACCATATCCAGCTGTCAGGATCGTTGTACTTCTCCTGCAGGTCCTGAATTGTACTTGTACGTACCTGTTCAAATGCCTGCTCCTCAAGCTCAGGATTCAATAGAGAGTTCCCGAATGCGGCAAGGAGGATCGGCAGGTCCTCTCTTATACATCTGAGGTGATACCTGCTGTAATCGTAGTTAAAACTGCTGGTCCATTCAGCCTGTGTTCTATCCATCAGTTCCCGCCATTGCAGCCCTGGAAAATCCTCTGAACCCATCATGGCACATTCAAGCGAAAATCTTTCAAGACCCTGCGTTTCTTCCGTCAAAGCGCTGGATCCGCCGATTATGAAAAAAGAAACACCCTCAATATCGTTATTGTCAATGGTTCTGGTTATGACAGGGATGCCGTTGGATAAAGTGAACTCCTCGACGTTCTCGGGAACCGACGCATACAGTGAGCCAAGCAGAACAGCAATCACTAGATAAATATTCTTCATTACCGGTTCTCCTCTCCATCAAGAGGCATCAGCACAAAAGCGGCGCGGGGTTTGTTAACTATCCAGGTTTCGAGAAACTCGCTGATATCCTCCGGTTCTACAACATCAAGACTGTCCTGGTAGGTAACGTAATAATCCAGGCTGCCCGCAACTACCCACCAGAAGGGCATGGATTCCACGGCAACATCTCTTGAAGTTTCCTCTGCCAGAATCCTGTGACGGTAAAGATCCTCCTTCGCCAGCAGAATGCCCTCTTCATCGTAATAATCGGGAGACTGAAGCTGCTGAATTTCCTCAAGAAGAAGGGCCAGCGCTTCCTCAGCTCTGTCCGGAGGTACCATTCCAGCAAAAGTTATCGAAGGTGAAAAGCGCTGCGTATAGTACGAACCATATATATTGATGAAGGGTCCGTTTGTAACCAGGTCAGTATAGAATTCCCTGCTCATGAGGGAAAGGTACGAACCCCATACGTCTGCCGGATAACTGTCTCCGGGGTCCGTGGATATCGATGGACCTTCGTACACCACCGACACGTATCCCGCACCTGATGGGCTGTCCACAAAGACGGTAGTGTCTCTTTCTATTCTGATAAGCCCCGGAAGACTGTCGTAATTGCTCAAGCCTCCGTACTCCCAGCCCTCGAACTGCCTTTCCGCCAGTCTGAAAGCCTCTTCATAACCGATATCCCCGGTAATTATCAGAGCTGAATTATCAGGAGTATAATAATGCTCCTGAAAAGCATGCATGGCTGGTGGGGCTGCAGCCTGGATAACTTCAGGGACACCGATGGGGCTTTGCCTCCAGGGGGCATCGGGGTAGATAACTTCTTCCATCGCAAGCCACAGATTATGAAAGGGATGTGTCAATCCCCTGTCGTACTCGTTCATTATGACATCTCGCTCTCGCTCCATCTCAACATTGTTAAAGAGCGGGGAAGTAATGGCATCGAACATGAACTGCAATCCCTCTTCGAAATTATCGCTGCCGAGAGTTATGTGGTACCAGACCCTCTCAGTAGAGGTTGCACCATTCTGAATAATCCCAAGCTCTCCCATTCTGCGGTTATAGGCTGTCTGATCCGGCAGAGCTTCATTCCCCTTGAAGAACATATGTTCGTAAAAGTGTGCCAACCCGTTTGTTTCCGGAGTCTCACATGTTGCTCCAGTCTTCACAGCAATACAGATCGTTACAACAGGGGATGTATCATCCAGACTGACAATAACAGTCAAACCGTTTTCAAGCTGTCTCGTTTCAAAGTCAGCTGCAGAAACCACAAGAACAACTGGCATTAACAGTAAAATGAAGGCTTTCATGACAACCTGCTTCCGGCAAAACCTCTAAATGAGCGTTGTTGATTATTCGATTAATTAAATGAATCTAATAAGATTTTCTGAAGGTGTCCCGAAATTAACGCTGTGCTTTTCAAGCAGTATGAGAATGGTGCATAATACTGCTATGGAAAAAATACTTGATGTAGCTGGAATCATCGATAGCGGGAAATTCATCCCTGGTGGGTTTTCCATTGAACTGAAGAACGGTTTGATTAAATCCATCACCAGGCAGAATCCCTCCGGAAAATGGAAAAACTGTATCGCGGTGCCTGGTCTGATACAGTCACATATTCATCTGGGACAGACACTTTTTCGAGGTATGGCAGAAGAAAAAGCTCTTCTCCCCTGGCTTGAAAACAGGATCTGGCCCTACGAAGCCTCACATACACCCGACACGCTTGCAGTATCGGTGATTCAGTCTTTGAGGGAGTTATTCTCCTCAGGATGTACCGGACTTCTCGATATGGGAGTACTAAGGCATTCAGAAGTTACGGTGGATATTCTCAGGAGGTCCGGTGCACGGGCTCTTATCGGGAATTCTCTTATGGATGTGGGGCCCGGCTGGATAACGGAGGAACTCTCCTGGTTGAAAGAGGAAGCCGAAAGGGTGTCAGATTCCTGTGGGGGCCTTGTTACTTACGCATATGTGCCCAGATTCGCCCTTTCCTGCTCGGATGCTATCTGGGAGTGGATGGCTGAGATTCCAGAAGGAATCAAAAGGACAACACATGCTTCCGAATCTCAGGATGAGATCAGTCATCCGACCATCCAGGATAGTCGGGGTAACATACATTTTCTCCAGAGCAAGGGATTCACCGGTCCGGATACTCTGCTTGCTCACTGCATACATCTGCAGGAGGGAGAATTGAAAATACTGCAGGAATCCGGAACAACTGCGGTACACTGTCCGTGGGCCAATCTCAGGCTCGGGAGCGGTATTGCAGATATTCCTGCCATGAAGTCCTCAAACATCAGCGTAACAGTTGCAAGCGATGGAGCTGCATGTAACAACAGGCTTGACCTGGCAGGCGACCTGCGTCTTGCAATGAGCCTTGCGTCGATTAAGCAATCACCTGGCGCCATAAGCTCAGAGTTCTGGTTCAACAGTGCATCGCGATTGGCTGCTCTGGCACTCGGATGGAAGAATACGGGAAGAATAACCGAGAATTACTCAGCGGATATTTCTCTCATCGAACCCTCCAATCAGGAATGGGAGGAACTTGAACTGGCAGAAGACAAGGTGAGATACATACTTGAGCTTCCATGGCCGGAGCGAATCCTACTAACAATCGCGGCAGGCAGAACCGTATATCTGAACGGGGAATTTCCGACATTACCGTCGCTTCCCGTGAAGGTCAGTCAGGCAAGGCAGCTGATTCTGGATAGAGCCAGCCAAATCCCGGGAAATCCACTTTCCAAGTGACAAGAGAAAAAAATATCAAACTGATTGAAGTCGTAGTCAACAGGCCGCTCTGGCAGTCCTTCACATACTCAATACCTGCAAGACTGGCAGGCGGTAATCTTGCAGGATGCAGAGTAGCGGTACCGTTCGGGACTGGCAGGCTCATCGGTTACGTATGGGGATTCACTACCGGAGATCGGGCGACAACACTGGAAGTAAAAGATGTTCTGGACAGGCTTGATGCCAATCCTCTACTTCCTCAATCCATCCTGAAACTCGTAAGATGGGCAGCTGATTATTATCAGGCACCCCCTGGAATGATGATGGCGGCCGCTCACTCTCCTGGAATCTCGGGTAAAGCGGAAAGGGTGGTATCCCTGACCGGGAAGATCGATCCTGAACATCCATTGTGCAGCCTTCTTCCAACCCGCAGGAGTGTTTCCGTGAAGCTTCTGGGGGACAGTATGAACAGTGATTATCCCTTGGAGAAGGAGTTATCTGAACTCGAGAAGATGGGAATTCTAAGGACGATATGGAAGCCTGTCTCCGGTCCGCAGCCGGTCATGGAAAGGATTATTGAAGCTGCTGCCACGGATTCAACGCTAACCAGGAGAGCTGAAGCCATGAAACGTACAGCTCCCCGTCAGGCTGAAATCCTTCTTTACATGGCTACCTCCGAAGGTCCGGTTACAAGCAGGCATTTAACAAGAGCTGCAGGCGCTGCAGCATCTTCCCTTAAAGGTCTTATAAAAAAGGGACTTCTGAAGGAATCATATCGAAGACGGTACAGGGAATCTCTTTTAAGATCGGACATTGAGGTGGAAAAGGACATTCCTGTACTTTCCGAACCTCAGGAACATGCCCTCAAAGCAGTAATTGATAGCCTCGATCGTACCGAGGTGTTCCTAATGCACGGTGTTACGGGAAGCGGTAAAACTGAAGTTTATCTCAGAGCAATATCCGAAGTTATTTCCAGGGGTCGAACAGCCCTCGTTCTGGTTCCTGAAATTTCCCTCACTCCCCTGACAGTTTCCCGTTTCAGCAGAAGGTTTCCGGGACTTGTAACCGTTCTCCACAGCGGAATGACCGGTGGTGAACGACTGGACAGCTGGAATCTGGCAAAACTTGGGGAACGAAGAATTGTTATAGGTCCCAGAAGCGCTGTCTTCGCACCGCTCCCCGACCTGGGAATTATCGTTGTGGATGAGGAACATGACGGCAGCTATAAGCAGAACGAACTGCCGAGATACAATTCAAGGGATGTAGCGGTCGTAAGAGGAACAATGGAAGGAATCCCAGTTATTCTGGGCTCCGCCAGCCCTTCAATGGAATCCTACGGAAACGCTGTGAACGGGAGATATCACCTTCTTGAACTTGACAGCAGGATAGATGGTATACCGATGCCTTCAACAATCCTGGTTGAAGAAGGGAGCATGCATCACCCTTTAATTTCGGATGAACTGCTCAGTGGTATAGGGCGTAGAACCGCAAATGGAGAACAGAGCATAATACTCATAAACCGGAGGGGTTTCTCACCAACTCAGATGTGCAGAAACTGCGGACACCGCGAGCAATGCCCGAACTGCGGAGTTACTCTTACTTATCACAGGAAAGGGCAGGTTCTGCGGTGCCATTACTGTAATCACTGGAAAGCTGCAATGGTCAGATGCCCCCAATGCGGGTTCGATGAGTTCTCTCATATGGGGCCGGGCATACAGAAAGTCGCGGAGTACCTGAGAAAACTGCTGCCCGAAACCAGGGTGATCCGGATGGATGCCGACACGACCAGGGGCAAGGATGCACACTGGGATATACTTAGCAGGTTCGCGCAGGGAAAGGGTGATGTGCTTCTGGGTACACAAATGGTTGCAAAGGGTCATGATTTTCCAGGCGTTACGCTTGTTGGAGTTATTGCAGCTGACATGGGTCTGGCGTTCCCGGATTTCAGGGCAGCAGAAAGGACTTTTCAGCTGATTCTCCAGGTTGCCGGCAGAGCCGGTAGAGGCAGGTTGCCAGGGGAAGTTATCATTCAGACGAAGGATCCAAACAGCCCTGTGATAAAAGCAGCGGCAACCCATGATTTTGCGGATTTCTGGAAAAGGGAAAGCAGAGTACGGGAAATGTTCGGCTATCCTCCCTTCGGTTATCTCGTGAGATTCGTCTGGAGCGGGTTCGATAAACGCAGGGTTCACAAAGCGGCATGCACCTCTGTAAAAGGTATCGGCCAGGCTGATACTTCTATATCGGACGTACTTGAAGCGGCATTCCCGCGAATCAACAGAAGATGGAGATGGAGTGTTATAGCTAAATCACCCTCAAGGAAGAGTCTTGCCCGGATTTCGCGAGAGGTAAGGAAGCAGTTCGATAAAGTCCCCCATAAAGGTGTCCGCCTTGAGATCGATGTAGACCCATACCACCTCCTTTAGCCTGAATTCGGCCATAGAATCTTAATCCGAAACCCTTTCCGAACCGGACCATCACTTCATCTGGAGTCCTGCAAACTGCGGCCCGCTCTGAGCAGTTGCTATTGGATCCGTATATTAATAAAATAATATTTGTCTGAAGTTGTGCACATTACTTTCGGGGGGTTCTGAATGAAGCAAATAGACAGCACCAACGGATCGGATGCAGAGACTGGAGGGGCTTGGAACAATTGCCGGCGGCATTGCGCATGATTTCAACAACCTTCTGACAGGCATCTTTACCAATATAGAAATGGCGAAGCTGGATCTGACTGAGAACTCTTCGTCCAGTTCATATCTCAAGGATGCCTGCGACGCCATCCATTCTGCAAGGCAGCTGACTGGACAGCTCCTCACCTTTGCAAAGGGGAGCGCTCCAGTGCTGGATACGGTTGAGACATCAGTGCTTGTTCGGGATACAGTGGATTTCAACCTTCACGGCAGCAATATCATACCGGAGTTCATACTGCAGGACGGTCTGTGGCCTATCAAAGCGGACAAGGGACAGATCGGGCAGGTGCTGGCGAACCTGATCATCAACGCAAAACAGGTCATGCCGTGTGGCGGAACACTTCATATTGAAGGCAGGAACGTACTCGGGGAAGAATCAATTGACTCCCCTGACCCGGCTGCCCGGTACGTTTGTCTTACTATCCGTGACGAGGGAACCGGAATTCCATCTAAGATTATCGAGCATATATTCGATCCGTATTTCAGCACCAAGGATGCTGGACCCGGCCTGGGGCTGGCAATCGCACACAGCATCGTTGAACAGCATAGCGGCAGTATCAGTGTTAGTTCATTGCCCAATGTCAGTGCCACGTTCACCATCATCCTGCCAGCGATCCCCCTGTCCGAGTTAGAGGGGGTTGAAAAAACTTCCCGGAAAAATACCGCTTCGAAAGATGTGCCCTCGCTGCATGTTCTACTGATGGATGATGAAGAGATCCTCAGAAAAGTAGGAAAGCAAATGATTGAGCATCTGGGCCATACTGTCGATACAGCTGCTGACGGTGATGAAGCGCTTCACAAATACAAAGCGGCTATGGAAAGCGGCAAACCCTTTGACCTTGTGGTCATGGACCTGACCATTCGCGGCGGCAAGGGCGGGGAGGCCACCATCAGCGAGCTGTTGGAAATCGACTCCCTGGCCAGGGTTATCGTCTCCAGCGGTTTCACCTCCGGTCCGGTCATGGCTGACTACAGCTCCTACGGTTTTTCCGGAAAACTAGCCAAGCCATTCATGATGAAGGACCTGAAACAGGAAATCAACCGTATAATGGAGAAGAAATTCAACTAAGCGGATTCTCCTTCGAGAAGCCGGATGCATGAGAATCAGATATGAAGAATTTCCAGACAGCTGATCTCAGTTTGTGAAAACAACTATACTTTGGAACTATATAAAATCTGACAAGTACATAATCGAGTTGAATAATACTGCATTCGGCTTGTGGCCTGCTATAGTCTCTGCCTGTTCGATCAAAGTCCTGGCCTGAAAACCAAGGTCCCTTGTCTCATTCCTGTCTTCGCTGTATTCAGCTTTCCTCACAAGGAACTTTGCCCGTCCTGCAAGAACCCCTATCTGCGCCGCATCATCAAGCATCATATCCGATGCCCCTGCGAGAAGCGCCCC
>JAGLOY010000104.1 GCA_023138735.1 Candidatus Aegiribacteria sp.
TCATGGATTCTTGGAGTAATCGCCATTGTGGCCGGTGCAGCGATAATCATATTCTCGTTCACAGCCTGGGGTCCCGTCAGGGACAGCCTTGTATCCATATCGGAAGGGCTTCACAGCGCCAATGCGGCGGTGGAGCTGATAGGTAAGGATTTCGGGACATCTTCCTCCCTTGTCAGCGATGTAAGCAATTCAATAAGAAGCATGAAGGAAATTGTTCACGAAACCTGGATTACGGTTAATAATATCAGCGAGACCACAGAAGACATAAGAAGGCTGGTTCTCACTGTGGGGGAGAGTCTTGAAAACCTTCCGCCGACAATAACTTCGATGATAGGCAGGAACTATTTCTCTGAAGCGATTTCCAGCCTGAACAATACTTACTACTCATCGGGAGAGATGATATCCCAGATGGAACATCTTTCCGTAACGCTGCAGCCCCTCGAGCCTGTCCTTGAAGAAGTTGCCGATGGAGTTGATTCCCTGGCAGGAGACCTTTTCGCAACAGAGGAGGCTTTCAGTGAAGCCACGATGCATCTGGAGAAGGCTGCTGGAGCGATTGAAAACGCCGCTGATTCATCAATACTTCCGTTGATAGTAGTCGGAATAGGCCTTATTCCGCTGCTTGTTGGTATCTACCTGATAATCCAGGGGATTGCTCTGGGACGGCTCTATTCCGCTGAAGTTGAAACCGTTGAGGTTGATATGGAGGAAACCGTCTGAAAGTTCTGGATATTCTCAGTGTCCATCCTCAACCCTGTTCAAGGGACGTGTCATTCTTGCCTGCTCGGTGCTATACTAAACCGTTATGAAGAGCTTAATGCTTGCGATCCCTCTCGTGGCCGGGCTGCTTAATGCAGGAAGTATTACTCTGCTTAGGCAGGAAACAATTGAAATACCCGTAGCCCAGTACATATCCGTGAGATTCGTACTCCCTCCGCATTTGTCGGACAGCGCCAGCCTGCAGGGGATTGTCAGTATCAACCCCGACACGGCATCCATTGAACTGATACTCCTTCATATTGATGACTACATCAGATGGAGAAGCAGTTCAGGTACTGTTGATACGCTGAAATATATTTCAATATCTTCAGGCCCCTTTGAAATTGAAGTTCCGGGATTGGGCAGTTACGCTCTTGTTGTCAGCAACCGGGGTAATTATCGTCCTGCCTCTTTAGTGCTTGACCTTGATGTGTTTTTTGCTGGAAGCGGAAAGACCGGAGACCCCCTTCCGGTCGCCCTCAGGCTTGCTCTTTTCCTTATGATGGCGGGAACGGCGGCTATTGCGGTGGGAAGCGTACTATCCAGAAAGTTCTATGGGCGGAAACACAAAACTTGACGGGGCTGTAAATCTCTATATACTCATATTCCGACAGGAAAAAGGGGGAATTTTACTATGCTTATTTCTACAAGAAGCCGGTACGCGTTGCGAGTTCTCGCTCGTATGACCAAAATGATGAGTATGGGCCATATACAACCCGTGTCCCTTGCCCTATTGTCAGAGCGGGAGCACGTTTCGGTACGCTACCTAGAGCAAATATTCGGTTTACTCAGAACCAACGGAATAGTGAAAGGAAAAAGGGGTCCAGGCGGCGGGTATGTTCTGGGAATGCCTCCCGGAGAGATAACTCTCTTCGATGTAGTAGATGTTCTTGAGGCAGATTTTCTACCGACTAACTGTATGTCGGGAGAAACAAGCTGCTCACCTGAGGATGGTTTCAAAAAGGCTACTTGCACCCTCATGGACAAATGTGTAACCAGACCTCTCTGGATGACGCTCAGAAACATGTATTACTCATATATGAAGGGCAAAACGCTGGAAGATCTTACCGAAGGAACTATCTGGGAGCCATAGCAATGTGGAAGTATTCGAAAAAACTCATGGATCATTTCATGAATCCAAGAAATTCTGGGCAGCTGCTTAATCCCGACTGTCATTCAGAGGTTGGCTCTCTCCAGTGCGGTGATGCCATGACCCTTGATATTCAGGTGGACGACGAAGACAGGATCGGGGAAATCAGATTCATGACATTCGGCTGTGCTGCAGCTATTGCCTCCGCTTCCGCCCTTACGGAAATAGCAAAGGGAAAGACTCTCGAAGAGGCTCTCGCTATCAGCAACGATCAGATAGTGGAATTCCTCGGCGGAATGCCGGAAGAGAAGTATCACTGTTCCGTTATGGGGCACGAAGCCCTTTCGCTGGCAGTTGAAGATTTCAGACACAGGAGGGACAGCACCGCAGAATATCTTGAGGATATTCTCAGAGAAAAACCTGATGAGCTTACAGCAGCCGTTGGAGACGGAAGTATCAGTATTGAACATATCCACCCATCGCGGGTAGGGGTCAGGCTTTCCGGCGTAGATGAGAGCCTTGTCATATCTATTCTGGAAAAAGAACTGCAGCAGCGTACCGGAAAAACGGTGAAAGTGAGGGTCACCCGGTGAAAGTGTATCTGGACAATAATGCAACCACTAGAATTGCGCAGGAAGTACTGGACGCGATGCTCCCCTATCTTACAGAAAGGTTCGGTAATCCATCCAGCTTCCATTCCTTTGGAAGCGATCTCATGGAGGATATTGAGGCGGCAAGGGAGAAGGTAGCTGTCCTCCTTGGTGCCCACGCCGAAGAGATCGTGTTTACGTCAGGCGGAACCGAAAGTGATAACATGGCGCTGATCTCCGCGACTGCGATAAACCCGCTTAAACCTGGTCTTGTTGCCTCAACTGTCGAACATCCTGCAGTTCTTGAAACGGCTGAGTACATTAAGAGTAAAGGGTACCCTGTGGGTCTTTCTGAAGTTAACGGTGATGGAACCCTGAATATGAACTCTCTTGAGCGCTTAATCAGCGAGCAGACCGGTCTTGTTTCCATAATGATGGCAAACAACGAAACCGGTGTCATAATGCCTGTTGAGAAAGTAGCCCGCATAGCACATGAAGCCGGAGCGCTTTTTCATACAGATGCGGTTCAGGCTGCGAGCAAAATACCGGTGGACGTGAGATCTTCAGGTATAGACCTGCTCAGTATTTCAGCCCACAAGTTTCACGGGCCTAAGGGAGTAGGAGCCCTTTTCATTAGAAAGGGGATAGATATCCCTCCCTTCATGCTGGGGGGGTACCAGGAAAATGGAATGCGGGCAGGCACTTACAATACCGCCGGGATAGTGGGGCTCGGAGTGGCAGCTGAACTGGCGACCGCGCACCTTTCAGAGGAGAACTGCGGAACAGAGCTGCTGCTTGAAAAACTGGAGAACGGTATCCTGGAAAAATGCCCCGGGGCGTTTATTGTGGGTGCAGACGTCGAGCGGCTTCCCAATACAGCGACAGTGTTATTCAGAGGGGTGGAAAGTGAGGCTGTGATGACGCTTCTGGATTTAGAAGGGATCTGCGTTTCCTCGGGTTCCGCATGCAGCACCGTGGAAGAATCCTCCAGTTACGTTCTCGCGGCTATGGGCATTGATCCTGTCGATGCCAATACTGCGCTACGCTTCAGCCTGAGCAGATATACCACCGGGAGGGAGATCGATTACGTATTGGAAGTTCTTCCGCCAATCGTAGAGAAACTCAGGGATATTTCACCTTACGCAAACCGCTGATAATCAGAATCCGGATCCCGTCCATGCAGCTCCAATGGAAATACTGTACGTTTCACTACCGCTCAACCCGGCCCGGAGGACCCCAAAGAGGGATATCCAATCGGATGCGTAAAGAACTCCTGAACCGCTCAGGCCAAAATCACCCTGTGTGTTACCATCCATCGCGCAGACTATCTGAACATCCTCGGTAACGTAGCTGGCACCTCCAAAAGAGAAATCCATATAATCGGTGATCCGATCCTCAAAAGGGTTCCTACCTCCATTGAGAACGTACGAAGCGGAAGCCTGAAGCCGGAATAGGCGGAAGGTCGTACTTGTTACAGCTCCAAGAATAAGCTCGGAACCGCGATCCCGTCCTTCAAGCCCGGTTGGCAATCTCAGCAGGCCTCGCAGAACAATGGCTGAACCTCCTCTTGCTGTTTCGTACAGCCAGGCGCATCCAGCGGTAATATCTCCAAGAATCCTGTCTTCCCCCCCTGAAGCGTCAATGTAGAAAGGTATTTCTCCGCCTATTTCGAACCCGTTTATCCACCCCCAGGTTAAGCTCACAGGAAGAACAAGATAACTCCCGGAGGAGTTCTTCAGATCTATATAATTTAGGCTGCCCTGAACCCGCAGGTAGTTCTCCTGCAACACTGTGCTTCCGGGCAGAAAGACAAAACCGCTGAGCCCTCCCCGGGCTGATGTTCCCGCTGCGGGGTTACCGCTCGCAGCTCCTGCCACCATAACAGTAATAACAGCAAGAAATACTTTTTTCATAATACTCCCTTATATTCGCCTTGACTTGGCAGAGGATGAAGAGAATCTTCTTTCCTGTCAAAGATGGTTCCAACATGAATGTACCAAAGGAAAATAATAGAATATGAAGTGGAGTGAGATAGGTCTTATAATTCTTGCGCTTTCTGCGGTGGCGGGTTTATTCTCTGTGGTTACAGGCGGGCAGCAAACCATTGAGTATGAAGATAGTATTCCTGTGGAGACTGATCCCCTGGTACTTCTAGAGCGTGATTTTGCGCAAATATGCTTCGGTTCGGGGTGGAGAGAAGTACCGTCTGCATCGACGGACACGATAGTTAAATCCATGGACCTGCTTGATACCATATCAGTTCATCAGGCCAACCTTTACATAACCAGAACCCTTCGCATTCACGGCTTTAGTCATGTTGTTACATATCTTGTGCCGGACACTGGTCTTTCTTTTCTCTGTCATACCCCTGACGGAGAACCAATGCGGTTCGAATTGAACGATACAAGCAGGTAAATATTAAAACTCCTGTTGTTGACACATTCTATTTCAGTCGGTATTCATCAGTTCCCGCAGAATTAGTATATTCTGCCTGATTTGTACTGGATTACTAAATCACAGCACGGCCGGTAAGCGGATACCAGCCGCATTTTCTCGGTATGTCAAGGTTTTCTGACATCTGATGAATGTTCCTCGGAGGTTATTACATATGACAAAGGTCGCCAAATGGCGTAACTGGACTTCAATAGCTCTATTTATAGTGTCAATCTTTATGGTCTGGCCGACCCTGCGATGGTACCTGCTGCCTGCCAGCGAAAGGGATCGGGCGGAGGCCAGCGTTCAACCCGACACTGACAACCCTCATCTCAGAGCAGTTCTTGACAGCCTGCAGAGCGAGGGGGGGGAAGCCCTTCTGGAGGAATACAGAGATCTTTACCGGTCCAGTGAGGGAACCATAAAGCTCGGACTTGATCTCCAGGGAGGCATGTACCTGTCCTACATGGTAATACCGACCCCCGGCCTGGACGAGGAAGAAGCCATCGATCAGGCTCTTGAAGTTATCAGAAACAGGATAAACGAGTTCGGCGTATCTGAACCCTCCATTACACGGCAGGGCAGCGACAGGATAGTTGTACAGCTGCCCGGAGTGCGTGATCCTGAAAGGGCAAGGTCGATCGTTGAACGGCAGGCATTGCTGGAGTTCAAACTCATAGCATACCCTACAGAAGAACACCCCACTGTCTCCAGCGTTCCGATTCTAAGGGAAGTTGACAACCTGCTGATCGGGAATGAATTCGACGAACCGGCATCACTAGACAGCCTTCTGGAAGAATCTTTCGATATCATGGAAACCGCTGAGATATCTCTTAGGGAGTCTGACTCAGCAATTCAGATCAATACGGAGGAAGGTTTTTCACTTCCTCAGCAGGGAACCGATGAAGACGGCGCCCCGGAAGAAATATCAATTCCGGAGCTGGAACGTCCTGGAAGTCTATCAAGTCTTATAGAGCTGGCGCCAGAGGAAATAGCAAGAGGCTCGAGGGGAATATCACCTGGAGACTGGATCGTCTATACCGGTGATAATATGGATCAGCTGAACGACATTATCAACCGGCCCGATGTGGATTCTATTCTGGCTGCGGGTAATCTCCGGTTTACTTTTGGCAGACTGGAAGAAACCCCTGACGGAACATTCAGAGCTCTCTATCTTCTTCCACGTGACATGACCCGTGGCTGGGAACGCCAGGTCGATCAGGTAATGGAGGATTACCTTCTAACAGGAGCGAACCTCACCGATGTCAGAATCCGCATGGGAAGCGCTCAGTCACTTACTAACAATCCCTATCTCATTCTGGAGTTCGATTCGGATGGAAGCCGGAACTGGGAACAGATTACAGGGAACAACGTAGATAAGCGTGTAGCAATAGTTCTCGACGGTACCGTATACTCCGCCGCGACCATTCGTGAACGCATATCCGGGTCAGGAACAAGGTTATCTGGTGGATTCTCAACAGAAGAAGCAAGAGACCTCAGGCTGGTTCTGAAGGCTGGCTCCCTGCCGGCAGAGCTTGTAATAGCAGAAGAACAGACCATAGGCCCAAGCCTGGGCCAGCAGTCCATTAACAGAGGCATGATGGCGGGGATAATTGCTTTATGCCTGGTGGCTGCTTTCATTATCATCTACTACGGAACCGGCGGAATCGTCGCTATTATGGCTCTGATCTTCGATATGCTTATCATCATGGCCGTTCTCAGTTTTCCCGGACCTCTTGCGCAGATTGGGCTGAGCGGTCTTAACGCAACCCTTACTCTTCCTGGGATAGCGGGAATCATCCTGACCATCGGTATGGCCGTTGATGCCAGTGTGCTCATATATGAAAGGATCAGGGAGGAGAAGAGATCCGGCAAGGGCATAAGAGCGGCCGTAAGGGCAGGATATTCCAGAGCCTTCGTTACCATCCTCGATGCTAACCTCACTACCCTGATAGTAGCCCTGGTGCTGTACAAATTCGGAACCGGTCCCATAAAGGGATTCGCTGTTACCCTTTCAATAGGTATTCTAGCCAGTATGTTCTGTTCCCTTGTCTTCTCAAGGGCTTTAATAGAACTGCTCCTCAAGAGCAAGAAGAAGAAGAATCTCAGTTTCGGAAAATGGTCTATTCTGGGTGACAGGCATTTCTCCTTTGTTGAAATGCGAAAGAAGACATATATCATTTCCGCTGTCGTAATTCTCGTTGGGGTGGGAGCATTCATTGTCAACGACGGGCTTGACCTCTCAATTGACTTTACGGGCGGTCTTGAGACGAATGTGGTAAGCTACACCGCCACCAATACCTCAGAACTGCAGGTAGCTCTGGAAAATAACGGTCTTCAGGACGTTCAGATCCAGAAACTCATGGACTACAGAGGAGATGGTGCCGCTGCATTCGTTGTTCGGACTTCGGAAACAGACAAGGATTTTGTCTACGCATCTTTGCAGGAAAACGGATGTGTCCCCATGGAACTGGAAACCGATTCTGAAGGTCTATCCTTCATCAAACAGATCGGCCCGAGGGTTGGAGAAGAGCTCAAGTCAAAGGCTCTTAACGCCATATTCATGGCTATGATTTTCATAATCTTCTACGTCTGGTACCGATTCCAGTTCAAGTGGGGGATAGCCGCAGTGATAGCGCTGGCCCACGACACGATCATAACTATAGGTTTCCTGGCGCTGATAAGGCTTGATATCTCTCTGACCATCATCGCCGCGATCCTGACAATAGTGGGTTATTCCATTAATGACACAATAGTTGTCTTCGACAGGATCCGCGAGGACAGAAGGCTCAGGAAGGGCAAAACCCTGGCGGAGACGGTCAATATCTCCATAAACGAAGTTCTCAGCAGAACGGTGGTAACATCTCTTACAACCTTCATGGCTGCCTTTATTCTCTTCATTATATCGGGAGGAGTGCTGGCTAACTTCGCTCTTACACTCATGATAGGAATAATTGTTGGAACTTACTCTTCCATATTCATCGCAAGCCCGATACTTGTAGACTGGCACGCGAAGCTGAAGAAGAAGTAAAGAACAGAAACCTCGATACAGTCAGGCGGAGCGGCATTCAAACCGTTCCGCCTGGTCTGTTAACCCTTTTCCGGACCTGATTCCAGTTCCACTAATGTTTCGGCACCGCCAAGCTCTTTACTCGAACCGAACAGGAGTTTTCCTCCGTGGAGGGAGATAATTCTTTTCGCTATGGCCAGCCCAAGGCCCGTTCCATTACTTGAGTGTCCTTTGGTGAACGGCTCTCCAAGTCTGTCGAGGATATGTGAATCGAAGCCCGTACCGTCATCAGTAACTGAGATAAATACTCTGCCTGCGGAGCCGTTCCCCGAGATATCAACGATCACTTTTGTTTCGGCGTAATTCACTGCATTGCGGATCAGGTTCCCAACAGCTCTGCTCAGGAGAGAATAATTTCCGTTGCAGCTTCCGCTGCCCCGAAGCTGAATGCTGATATTATCCCTGGCCCAGGATTCTGTCTGAATCATCTCCCGACAGATATCTTCAAGGTTTACATGCTCAAAACTGATATTGCCCTCTCTCCTGAGCTTATTGAAATCCAGAAGTTCCGTGATAAGGCTGTCCAGAGCAATGAGATCCATCTCCATTCTATCGATCTTTGAAATATTTTCTTCTCCGGAGTCCTCTTTTATCAGTTCAAGGGCAAGCCTCATTCGGGCCATTGGCGTACGAAGTTCATGCGCGACGATTCCCAGAAGTTCCTGATGTGATTCGACAAGAGACTTAATCTGTTCCGCCATGATGTTGAACGTTCTGCCGACGTCATCCAGCAGATCCCCCTTATTCTTGACATGAAGTTTAATTCCCAGGCTTCCGGAACCTAACTCAGAAGCTGCCCACTGAAGTTTTGCCAGCCTCTTTCTCACCGGCCAGAGAGCCAGGAAAAGAACCACTCCCTCCATTACCAGCAGTACCAGCACTATCAGCCAGAAGCTCTTGCTCCAGAACCCCCCCGGACCTCCGCGAGCTCCTCCTGAAATGTCAATTCGCAAAGGGTAATCCCGGGGCAATCCTGGAAGGGCGAAGAATCCTTCCGGGGGGTGCTGGCGGCCCGGATGCCCGGTGTTGGGAAACACCCTTACTTCAAGATCCATTGACTCTGCAACAGCGACAATTGAATCCCTTTCTGGAGGAGGCTGCGCTGCAAGCAGCCAGTCCCTGAATTCCTCCACATTGGCTCTGTATGCATTCAGCTGTGCGGGGATGATCCTCATTACAGCCAGAACCGAGATGACAAGAGTCATGACAACGCATATTGCCAGGGGCAGGTAGATCTTCAGGAATAGTTTTCTCATCAGTCTTCCTCCTCCGGCATGACCATCAGGTATCCAACTCCCCGAACCGTTTTTATCAACTCTCCTGTAGAGGAGTCTCCAAGTTTCCTTCGGAGGCGTGAAATAATTACGTCCACGGTTCTGTCAAAAGAATGAAAACTGATTCCTCTCAGCTCTTCAATAAGCAGGCTTCTTTCCTGTACCCTTCCGGCTCTTCTTGCCAGAAGAACAAGGAGATCAAACTCTGTAGTCGTCAGGTCAATGTGGTTCCCGTCCAGTGTAACTTCCCGGGAAGGGACATTGATATGAAGATTTCCCCTCCGCAGAATTTCCGCCCTGGCATCCGCAGACCCCCTTCTTAGGAGGGCTCTTATCCTTGCCAGGAGGACTCTGGGGGTTACAGGTTTTCCGACGTAATCGTCCGCGCCGACCTCCAGCCCTACAACAACATCAGCGTCATCTTTCATGGCTGTAAGCATAAGAATAGGACCTCTCCAGGATGCCCTGAGCTCCCTGCAGATATCAAGACCGCTTGCATCCGGAAGCATAAGGTCAAGTATCACAAGATCCGGATTTGTTTCCAGAACGGTCTCAAGCGTCCGGGAACCTTTGTAAAGAAGATTGACTATGAATCCGTGTCGCTGGAGATATTCCTGCAGGAGGGACGCAAGGGATTCGTCATCTTCCACGATCAGGAGTTTATGGCTGCTGCACAATTGATACCTTTCGATTATTGACAGACACGGAACTTATTCTATTCTATTGCGAAACAGTAAACATGACAATTACCAAAAAGAAAGAAAGTCAAAATGCTCATAACGCTGATAATAGTAACCCTTTCCCTTATCGGTTCAGAGCAGGCTGAACCGGCGTACGTTCTTGAATACCCCGGAATAGCGTTCGGCTTGCTCCCTGATGAAATGAATCCGCCTGTCGAGGGGACTCTAACCGATGAAGCCGGCGTTATTACAAGCGGCCCAAACGAAACCGGGACAGAATGCCAGCTGCATTACTGGAAGGAAGATATCGAGTCCAACACCAGAAAGGACGAATGGCTCTCCACCAGATTCAGCAACATCATCTCGCCCGATATCTTTCCGTCCCTTGTGATCAGCAGTCCTGAATGGATTGAGGGAAGTACATCCTCTCCATTCTGGGAAACCCGTTCCATTGGCCTTGTACCCGTGCTGAAGTTCAACAGGATAAACAGCAGTGGAGATATTATCAGCAGGGGAATGGCATGCGCGATTTTCACCGAGGATCACTCGATACTCTTCTACATCATTGCACCAGGCTCTTCTTCCAATGTGGAAGCAGGATTTGAAAACATTATTTCACAGATGTACCTTGCAGAGGAGTAGAGAGAGTTACCTTCTCTTCGATCCGATGCTGTAAAGGAGCCTGCCAAGCATCAGAACAGCGATCGAGTGAATAATAAGAATTGCAGTCTGAATAAGACCCTGCGGGAACACAAGCCCCAGGGTCATTATTCTTCCAACAGGAGGAATGATCACAAAAAGCCATTCCGGCAGTCTGGCGATAGGCAGCCCGGCCAGGAACCCTATTAGCAGCAATGCAGTGAAGAATATTGAGCCTGCTGTTCCGGTTGTGAGTAGACCCAGAAAAGCTCCCATCGATACTGCCCACACAACAGGTATGTAAGATTCGGCTATGATCTGAAAAACAGAGAAGCGTCCTGGTTCCGGAAGAGCGGCAAGAACAGCTCCGGTTGTAAGTATAAAAATAACGGACACAACGGAAAGAACCGCAAGAAAAGGTCCCCAGAAACCGGAGGATTTACTTACGGGAAGCGCCAGGGAGTTTCTGAACCAGCTGGATTCCCATATCCCTGAAAAGAACAGGCAGGACTTGATTCCGGCAATGAGCGTAAGTAAAAGGGATCCATTCCAGATGGCAAGCACGGTTCTCTGCTCCATCGTGAAGATTCCTGTAATACCGTGGGCAGAGAGGTAGGCTTCAGCGTAAACCATGAAAGCAAGCATGGGCGGGAGAATAAGATATGGACCAATCCACTTTGTCTTGAGAAGGATAATGATACTTTCTCTGAAGTGATAGGTATTACGACCCTTCATGCCAGGTTCACCACCCTGTCCGCTCTTTTAACTAGAGGGGACTTGTTCTGTACAAGCACCAGCACAGAAGCCTTTTCAAGCAGAGATATTATGACAGAAAGAGCTGAACTGACCCTCAGAGACGACAGATTGGTCAGAGGTTCGTCCAGAACTGCTACGGAAGGCGTTGTAAGGGCAAGAGGAGCCAGCGAAAGCATCTGAAGCTGAGAGCGGTTCAACTGCCCCGGAATCTGACCGGCAGCCTCTGTAAGTTCCATTTTCTCGCACCAGTCGGCAACATTCCTTTGAACGTTTCGTACGGCAACTCCGCGAATGAGAGCTATCCTGCGATCAAGCTGGTTTCTGACAGGTAAGTCCGGTGCGAAATTACTGTTCTGAAAGACGAAGGCAGCCATCTCCCGGGCTCTCATGGTCCCGGGCCTGGCACCCATAATTCTTATGGAACCCCTGCCGGCAGACCTGATACCAGCAATGGATTTGATTAGATTACTCTTGCCGCTTCCCGGGCCGCCAACAATGGCTACAAGCTCACCTCCTTCCGCTTCGATGGAGAAGTGAGGTATCCTGGGAGGATCGGAGTAACCGCCAATTGAAATATATGGAGGCATATGTTCCTTTCAAAAATCGGTCGAGATGGATAAATACCCCATGAAAGCGATTACGACCACCCTCGTGTTAATGGTGTTGTTCGCTGGTTGTGCTGAAAAGGAAAGATATGCGGAACGTTACCTCGATTCGATCGGTCTGGTCCTTCACATGAACAGGCCTGCGGAGGTTGCCGGGTTTCTCAGGCAGGGGGCGTCTCCCCGCCATGCGGTGGAATATCCTGATCTGTCAGGGATAAGCCGATTGTCATTTACCTGCAATCCTGAGGATTCAACAAAACTCATTGACCAACTGTCCCTGGCAGTTATTCCATGCGAATTATCAGCGGCTGGGTACAGCGGGAGTAACTCTGTTGAGTACTGGCAGGAGGGAATTACCTGGCAGCCTGAGTATCACTGGGCTGTCAATGGTGACAGTTGTGTATTTGCAGCTACTGTAATAGTCAGCAATGCTACCGGCAGGGAATGGTTCTCACGAAGTACCGTTATGAAAGATCTCTCGGGAAACCCCGTCTGCATGATCTCTGATACTCTGATACTCAGGAACGGAGACATGGAACTGGGATGGTGGAACGCAAGTGGCCCCGCCCTTCCCCTGACACTGAGATACGGATGGCCCGTGAACTCCCAGTGGAACCAGCTTGTACCATGCATCATTCCGCATGCGGGTGATTTGATATCAGGGACACATGAATGGCCCCTCAGAACTGGAGACACCCTCTGGATTCCATCGGAAATGGAAATAGACATAACAGAAACCGTTCATCAGAACACAACCGGGTACGACTGCACGCTTCAGATCTACAACCAGACCGGTGAGTACACTGAAATCAGAATAGCACATCCGGATAGAACTCCACGGGGAGCACTGTTTCAGCCAGAGGGTAACTTTCCCTCATTTATTGGTCTCCAACCTGGTGATGTGGTAATTCTTGAATACAGAATACTTTACAATTAATCGTCTTGACCTGAGGGCGTTGGATTGGTTAGAATACCCGTCCAACCCATGGAAATCGGTGCGCCCGTAGCTCAACTGGATAGAGCGTCTGGCTACGGACCAG
>JAGLOY010000105.1 GCA_023138735.1 Candidatus Aegiribacteria sp.
TTCTCTTTCATGCATAACGGCATACTGTCCAGATATTTCCTCTGGTTTATTGTTGGGCTTGTTGTAATATGCATAGTGCTGATCTGATTGGGCTGAGAATATGATTGAATTATATGTACTTCTGGGTCTGATGATCGCTGGAGCGGTAATTGCAATAGAAGTTAAGAACCTTCTGTCAGCGGTTGTGGCCGTAGGTATCATAGGGCTTGCACTATCCATCATTTTCCTTCTTCTGAAGGCACCGGATGTAGCCCTGACACAGATCGTTGTCGAAATAGTCGCCGTAATCCTGCTTATCAGAGCGACACTGCACCGTGAGATTGCACAGAAATCTTACGGAACCAGGCCCTTCGGAGCTTTCATGGGGATTCTATTCCTTGGGCTTGCGGTAGTTGCTGCAATTGTTACATTCAACGATCTTTCTCCCTTCGGAGCACCACTGATGACCATTTCGGAGTTCTATCCCCTGAACGCGGTAACGGGAACTGGGGCTATAAATGTAGTGTCCTCAATAATTCTTGATTATCGTGCCTATGATACCCTTGGAGAGGCTACTGTTCTTTTCACCGCTGTAATAGGTGTTCTGGCAGTGATGCGAAGCCCAGGGAAGAAAAATGAGGAAGATTTGCAGGAAAACCATGAGTAAAGAACACGACCCCGGAATGACCGTCATTGTAAAAACGGTCACAAGGCTTACCGTTGGACTGATACTCCTGTACGGAATTTACATCATACTGCACGGCCATCTCACACCAGGCGGCGGGTTCGCCGGCGGGGTTATTATAGCCCTCGCTTTTATCAACCTTGACCTGGCCTTCGGCGGAAGTGTATCTGCGAGGATATTCTCAAAGGCAAGTACCGGTGTTGTCGAGGCACTGGGTGCTGTCATGTTCCTTACTCTGGCTCTCTTAGGAATGAAATACGGAGGATTCTTCGATAACTTCCTCTATAATGATGGGAATCCTGGACAGCTTGTCAGTGCCGGAATAATACCTCTGGAGAACATCGCCATCAGCCTAAAGGTGGGTGCCGGTCTGTTCGGTATTTTCCTTACTTTGATAATCCTTCAGAAATTTGAATCGGAGAAGAAGTGATGAATGCGTATATGCCCTATATACTCTGCATGATACTTTTCAGCATCGGTATCTACGCAATTCTTTCAAAACGGAACATCATCAAAATCATACTGGGAGTAGTGATCGCGGAATACGCTGTAAACTTAATGCTCGTTCTTGTGGCCTACAAGGTCGGAGGTAGATCGGCTATATTCTCCGAGACACAGGTCATTCTTCCTGAATCGATGGTTGATCCGCTTCCACACGCTCTTGTACTTACATCAATTGTGATTGGACTGGCCACCACGGCTTTCCTTATCGCGCTGGCAATAAGACTGTACGGTAAATATGGAACCTTTGACATAACAAGGATGCGGGAGTTAAGAGGATGATAACTGAAAGCATTATACCGCTTTTTGTAGCGATACCACTTGCGGGGGCTTTCTTAATTGCTCTGCTTAAGAGGATAAAGGGAATCCCCGATATTCTCGGGGTTCTGGCTTCCGGAAGCATGTTTATCCTTTCTATTCTGTTCCTCCTGAAGATGGAGATTGCACAGAGGATAATCTACAACATCGGTAACTGGGGTGGATTCAACGAGGTACTTGGAAGAATAGTCGGTATTCAGCTTGTTGTTGATGGACTGACCATATTCATGCTGCTGATAATTAATTTTGTCGCATTCATTGTAGCTGTGTACTCGGTTAATTACATGACAAGATACACTCAGAAATGGCAGTTCTACTGCCTGTTCCTGCTCATGCTTGCCGGTATGAATGGCGTTCTGATCACCGGTGATCTGTTCAACCTCTTTGTTTTTCTTGAGATAGCTTCCCTTGCAAGTTACGCGCTTGTGGCGTTCGGAACCGAGAAACGTGAACTTGAAGCCTCATTCAAGTATGCTGTTATGGGTGGCGTGGCTTCACTTCTGATACTGATGGGAGTTATCTTCCTGTACAGCAATACAGGTACGCTGAATATGGCTGATATGGCAGAAATCCTGACTGGATCGGAACAGCCTGCATTAATGTATCTGGTATTTGGTCTCTTCCTGGCGGGATTCGGGTTGAAAGCCGCAATGGTTCCGTTCCATGCCTGGCTTCCCGATGCTCATCCCTCGGCTCCGGCTCCAATATCAGCGATGCTGTCCGGTGTTCTGATAAAAGCTCTTGGAGTGTATGCAATAGCCAGGGTCTTCTTCACTGTCTTCGGATTTCCCCATCAGATCTCGATAATCCTGATGACACTGGGCGCCATATCCATGGGTGTGGGTGCTCTTGTGGCACTGAGGCAGTGGGATATGAAAAGGCTGCTCGCCTACAGCTCCATAAGCCAGATAGGCTACATAATGGTGGGACTTGGTATTGGTACACCTCTGGGAATACTTGGGGCGCTGTTTCACCTGTTCAACCATTCCATGTTCAAATCCCTTCTATTCCTTGATTCCGGAGCAGTTGAATACGCTGCCGGGACCAGGGATATGAAAGAAATGGGCGGGCTTTCCAAAAAGCTTCCGGTAACAAGCGGGTCCACACTTGCCGGGGCCATGTCACTTGCCGGTATTCCTCCCTTTGCGGGTTTCTGGAGCAAACTGATCATTATAATAGCCCTCGTTGAAGCGAGTCACATGAAACTTGCCGCCTGGGCTGTCCTCATGAGCATTGTAACGATTGCCTACATTCTCAAGGTAACAAGATTCGCATTTCTTGGTGCCCTCAAAGATAAATACCTTAATATCAAAGAGGTACCCTTACTCATGCGGATATCACTGATAATACTTGCACTGGTCTGCATATTTGGCGGGCTGCTCCTGATTCCCGAAGTGAGAGATACTTTCCTTTCACCCGCAGTCAGGGTGCTGATTTCCGGAATGGGCGGGGGGGTGTAGATAATGAAAAGTAGAATCCTGATGTTCGTATTCGCTTACGTAGTATGGTGCATTCTCTGCTGGGTGCCGGACACGCAGCATCTGATAGCGGGAGCCGTGGTAGCATTGATAGTTGCTGCAATTATGGGTTCGATGTTCGTCACAAGGCCGCATATGCTTTTCAATCCTATCAGGATTTTCTATTTCCTGTTCTGGTACATTCCAATATTCATCTGGGAGCTCATAAGGGCTAATTTTGATGTTGCATACCGTGTGATTCATCCATCTATGCCCATCAAGCCCGGTATTGTAAGGCTGAAAACTGAACTTAAATCCGACACGGGACTCACTTTTCTGGCAAACTCCATAACACTGACCCCCGGTACACTTACGGTTGATATAAATAAGGACGACGGTATTCTGTACATACACTGGATCAATGTTGTGGGGTCAGACCCCGAGACAACATACCGGGAGATCGGCAGCAGATTCGAACCGATGTTGAAGAAGATTTTCGAAGAAGATGTGGTAAAATAATGAAGTTAGTGAGATGGATTTCCGGCACAATAGTCCTGCTGGCTATTATTATACTTGTTATCGTGCTTCCATTCAGAAGTATGTTTTTCTCGCAGGACGCATCGCATATCGGCTTTGTCGGCAGGGTTGTATATATACTGATACTCTCTTCGGTACTGATCCTGTTCAGGGTTCTCAAGGGTCCGACAGCCGCAGACAGGATAGTTGCCATTGATATTTTCGGCATACTGATCGTTGGTCTCTGTGCAGTGCTCGGCATCGCAACAGGCCGTTCATGGTACATCGATATCGGCATCGCCTGGGGGCTTCAGAGCTTCATCGGCACACTGGCTCTTGCCAAGTATCTGGAGGGAAGAAGCTTCGATGATTGATATAATCGGAATGGTATTCATTGGAACAGGGCTGGCATTTGATGTTCTCGGCTGTCTGGGTCTTGTAAGACTTCCGGATGTCTACAACAGGCTGCAGGCAGCAACGAAATGTGTAACGCTGGGAACGTGCAGCATTCTTTTTGGAACGTTCCTTATGACCGGGGGATTCACACCGACAGGTTTTAAGGCTCTGATAGCAATTGTATTCCTTGTTCTCGCATCACCTGTAGCGGCGCACGCCATTTCGCGCGGGGCGCACAGAGCTGGAATCAAGCTCTGGGACAAAAGCGTAGTGGACAGTTATGCGGAAGACAATGAAGGAGAAAAATAGATTAACGGACCGCGAAAGCGATTCGTTACGGATGGGAATATGAAATATCCAAAGATCAGAGAAATCGTAGAAGCAGTCAAAGCGGTCGTAAAGGGTCCCTATACATCGAAATTCCCTGCAGAACCGCATATAGCCCACCCCAATTTCAGGGGACAGCCGGTTTTCGACCAGGACAGGTGCCTCGGATGCCTTGCCTGTGAGGAATGCTGCCCTTCGGAAGCCATCGTGCACGAAGACATCCTTGAAGGCGAAGGTTCTCCGAAAAGAGTGATGATCCATCATACGGATGACTGCATTTTCTGCGGTGTCTGTGTTGATTCATGTATAAGGGAAACCGGTGATACAGGCATAGTACAGACGAACGAATGGGAGCTCTCATACTTCGACCGCACCAAGGCTTTCGAGACCATAGAGAAGGATCTGCAGCTCTGCGAGGTATGCGGTGTTATTATCGGTACGAAAGACCATCTGATCTGGATAGCTGAAAAACTGGGCGAGCTCTCCTTTTCAAATCCTACTCTTTACCTGTCCAGACTCCGAAAACTCGGTCTTGCGGACGACAACATTCAGGCTGTACTCGAGGACAACGGCCGCAGCGACAGAGTGAAGATCCTCTGCGCCGAATGCAGGCGTAAAACCACCCTGTACGAGTAAATTGGGGCCGGGCCTAACATCTAAACATTTTGACTGTTTATATTTAATATGTTGCAGATGTTTAGATGTTAAACCCGGATCCTAATTCATTTTGCCAAAATTCAAGATACGATCCCAATGAGACCCCAATGACGAATAAGCAATTACAGATACTCAAAGGTAAGCTGCTCTTATACTTAAGGGGCAAAGTAGTTTACATGGGTATCGGCAATATCCTGAGGGGTGATGACGGCATCGGCCCCGAGCTGGTGGCCAGATTATCCGGGAAGGGTCTGCTCACGGTTGATGCTGGAACGGTTCCGGAGAATTACATACGCCCTGTTGCCAGGTTTGATCCTGACACGGTAGTTATCGTTGATGCTGTTAGTCTTGACAGGGAGCCCGGTGCTGTTGAATTGCTTGACAGAAGTGAGATAATGGGAAATACAGGCTTCACGACTCATACTCTTTCACCGGTAATGGTCATGGAAAGGCTGGAGGAAGAGACGGGAGCAAAGGTAGTCATGCTCGCCATTCAGCCCGGGACTCTTGAATTTGGTGCTCCACTGTCTCCTGAAGTAGCCAGTATGCTTGAGGTGCTGCCGGATCTACTGACCCGGGAGTAAAGTGAGCACAGACATGAGCCATAAACCGGAAAGATCCTCAAGTGGAGAGACAGTAGTCGGTATTTTATTAATTGCCGTTGTTGTTTCAGTATTTCTTCTTATCAGCACTTTCGGGGTTCAGCTTGTTGATGACGGCTATTACTATCTGGAAATCGCTCGGAATATCGCAAACGGCAACGGTATTACCTTTGACGGATTGAATTCAACAAACGGTTTTCATCCATTATGGCAAATCATGCTTGTCCCGATTTTCCTGATGACTAAGAGTCGAACCCTTGCTGCCATGGCTGTAACCATGCTGCAGACCCTGCTTTTTGCGGCAAGCGGTTATATGCTTTACAGGATCCTGCTTGAGAATACGAAGAAGATCTACCTTTCCATAACCGGATCTGCTTTATGGCTTTTTAATTTCTGGTTCTGGAGCAAAGGAGCCCTTTCCGGGATGGAGACTGGACTTCTGATCTTATGTTTCGGGACAAGTATTCTTCTATTTTCCCGTTCACTTCGCGGATCATGCAGTTCATGGCTCCTCTCAATTTCTCTTATCGCGACCTGCACGGCAAGGCTTGATTCAGTTGCTCTGGTAATCGGGATCTGTGCTATCTTCCTGATTATCAGAAGGTATCGTGATGCCCTTCAAACAGGCCTTCCGGTTATGATCTATCTGATATTTTACATGGTAGCAAACAGGCTCATATTCGGAGGATTATTTCCCGTTTCGGGATACATTAAATCCGCTGCTGGCAGCGAACTTCTAAGACAGTTGTTTGAAAATGGGAATTTAAGGTTCTTCCAGCATGGAGCAGCGAATTTTGTCAGTTTTGCTACACTTGGAGGACGTCTTCCTCTTTTAGCAGCCCTTGTAGCTATCGCTGGAATTGTCTGGGCAGTGCTGCGGGTGATCAGAACTGCAGGCACTCCGATCAGAGAAGTAGTGGCGGTTTCCTGTATTTATACGGCAGCTCTTTTGCTCTACTACTCCTTCATGTACGATTCGCTTCTTGATATCTATACCTATTACTGGTTTCCGGTGATATTTTGTGCAATTATCTCATTTGTTCTAATACTATCACGAATGAGGCTGAGGCTGCTCAGATCGGGTATTACGCTGATACTATTCGCCGGACTTATCGCTTTTAATATTGTTTATGCACATGATCGATTGCAGAGTTACTCATTTGTGATACCTGATTCGGCCAGACCTGAGCGTAATGCTGTGAATTTTCTGAACACACTTGATGATGGGACTGTGATCGGATCCTGGGATGCAGGATATGTAGGTTATTACTGCAGACATCGGGTCGTAAATCTGGATGGTCTTGTTAATAATTATGAGTATCAGGCTATCCTGCATGAACAGGGATTGGAAAAATACCTTGTTATGCAGAACATTACATGTATCGCAAACATCGATCATTTTGCGGGCAAGAGAGACCTGATGGAACATATGAGTGGATGGTATATGGCTTTTGAGGATTCGAGCGCATTCCCCAATCCAGTTTCACTATTTTCAGTATCGGTGGATGAGAGTCGGTACGCGTCCGAACAATCCAGAATATTTTTCGTCTACTGCAGGTCAGATTCTCTTCATCCCGAAAACTGATTTTCCACGAAGCCGCAGAATTCCTCCATGCCTTCGCCGGTTTTCGCTGAGACTGTGAATACGAGGACATCAGGATTGAGACTTCTGCATTCATCGATTGCCCTGTCCACATCAAAATCAAGATGAGAAATAAGATCCATCTTGTTGATCACCAATACGTTGATACTGCTGAAAAGACTGGGGTACTTGAGTATTTTGTCATCGCCTTCGGGAACCGATAGAAGACCTATCCTCATATCCTCACCAAGATCGTAGCCGCTTGGGCAGATAAGGTTTCCAACGTTCTCGATCGCCATCAGTTGTAATGAATCAGGATCAAGATTCATGTGACTCAGTGCATGATTAACAGCATGGGCATCTAGATGGCAGGCGCCTCCGGTTTCTATCTGCCAGGCCTGGCATCCAGCCTTTTCTATTCGCTCAGCATCCCTTCGCGTCTGGATATCACCTTCTATTACAGCCATCCTGGGGCCGAAGAAACGAGCCATGGACTCCAGTACCGCGGTTTTGCCGGCACCGGGTGAGCTGATGAGATTCAATGTATAGATACCTTTTCCGCCGAGAAGTTCTCTGTTATCCGCCGCGAAACGGTCGTTCTTGCTCATGACGGATGTTGTAATGTCCACTTTCTGCTCGGTTACTTCATCACACATTTCAATCGTTTCCTTCCTCGAGTTCAACACTGTCCACGGTGAATTCCCTGCCAGAGAGAATTCTCCTGCTTATGGAGCCGCAGCCGGGACAGCCCTGATAGAAATCTTTTGCTTCGTATTCGGTATCGCAATCGAGACAGATCAGCTTTGCCCTGGTAAGATTTATCACGAGTTCCGGTTCTCCGAACCCTTCGATCTTCGCAACTTCGGTGAAGCAGAATCTCAGGGATTCAGGACTGATACCCGAAAGGGGACCTATAGTAATATTGACGCGGTCAAGGTGAACTTTTCTTCCCAGAGCGTTGCCTATTATCCTGGTCATGTCGTGGGCAAGAGAGAGTTCATGCATTGTAGCGCCGCCATTCATATCGGGAGAAAGCACTGTGGTTAAAACCTTTTCAGAATAGTAGAATATAACCTGTATTAAAGATGTCAAAAAGGATCATTCTTAGACGGAAGATCAGATATGCAGCGACTGAGACTTGAGATAAGTGGAGCGGTTCAGGGCGTAGGTTTCAGACCCTTCGTATACCGTCTGGCTCATCGCTATGGTCTGGCCGGCTGGGTATCCAACACTTCGAAGGGTGTGGTTGTTGAAGTGGACGGGGATGCCGCAATACTTGCGAAATTCGCAGACGCTCTTCTTAAGGAAAAACCGGCTATATCAATCGTGCAGAATATTCGCAGCAAGTACCTTCTTGCAGCGGGATACACGAGCTTCAAAATTCTCAAGAGTACCGGGGGAAAGAAGATGGTCTTCGTGCTTCCGGATCTGGCCACCTGCCCTGAATGCTCGCTTGAGATACTTGACCCGGAGAACAGGAGGTTTCGATATCCGTTTACGAACTGCACCAATTGCGGTCCGAGATATTCAATAATCAATACAATTCCCTACGACAGGCCTGGCACGACAATGTCCCGGTTCAGAATGTGCAGTAAATGCAGAAATGAGTACGATGATCCATACGACAGAAGATTCCATGCCCAGCCCAACGCCTGTCCCGAATGCGGTCCTCATCTGGAACTCTGGGATTCCGGAGGCGTTACCCTGGCAAGGAGGGATGATGCACTAGGAAAAGCTGCGGCGGAGATACTTGAAGGAAAAATACTTGCGGTTAAAGGGCTGGGCGGTTTCCATCTGATTGCTCTTGCCAGCTCTGATGAAGCCGTGCGAACACTCCGTTCCCGCAAAGGAAGGAAGATGAAGCCGTTTGCGCTTATGTTTACATCGATTTCTCAGATCTCCGAATTATGTGTGGTATCATCCGAGGAAAGAAAATCTCTTCAGTCACCACGGTCGCCCATCGTTCTTCTTAAGAAACGCGATGATCAGAATTCACCCATGCACATCTCTGAACTGGTTTCCCCCTCCAACCCTGAATACGGAGTAATGCTTCCGTATACCCCGCTTCATATTCTTCTTATGAATGAGATTGGAGTGCCTGTAATTGCCACAAGCGGCAATCTCAGCGATGAACCCATCTGTACAGATGAAATTGAAGCCCTCGAAAGACTGAGAGGCATAGCGGATTATTTTCTTGTTCACAATCGTCCTATTACCCGGCATGTTGATGATTCCATTCTCAGGATTTTCAATGGAAGGGAAATGATTCTGCGGAGGGCAAGGGGCTATGCACCGCTGCCTTTGAGCATGGATGAGGAAGCTGAATCCGTTTTCGCGACGGGAGCGCATCTGAAGAATACCCTGGCTCTCTCTATAGGGAAGAATGTCTTCACCAGCCAGCATATCGGAGACCTTGAAACTGTGCAGGCGCTGGAGGCTTTCGACGAGGTCTGGAACAGCATAGGAGCCCTTTACAATGCACATCCCGATATTATCGCCTTCGATATGCATCCGGACTATATCTCATCCGTGAAGGCGAGAGAATCTCATATCAGAGGCATTCCGGTTCAGCATCACATTGCCCATATTTATTCCTGTATGCTGGACAGCGGAGCCAGGCCGCCTCTACTCGGTGTTTCCTGGGATGGAACTGGTTATGGTACAGATGGTACGGTCTGGGGAGGTGAATTCTTCCGTATCGAAGGTGGAACCGTGAGTCGAATTGCTCATCTGAGGCGATTCCGTCTGCCTGGCGGGGATAAGGCTGCCCGGGAACCAAGAAGGTCGGCTTTCGGTCTTCTCTTGAAGCTGTATGATGATCCACTTGAGCACCTTCCTCCAGGCACCTTTTCCCAGGGTGAATCGGATATCATGAAAAAGATGATATCCTCGAAGCTTAACTCCCCTCTCACATCAAGTGCCGGAAGACTGTTTGACGCGGTTGCATCGATCCTTGATCTTCATCAGATCATAGAATTTGAGGGGCAGGCGGCAATGTCCCTTGAGCACATGATCGGGGATAAGAAAACTGAAGAATCCTATCCAGTTGAGATTCAGAGGCCTGAAGGAGAGCCCATGATCATCGACTGGGCGCCTTTAATCGAAGGCATTATCATCGATGCTTCAGAAGGAATGGATACAGGTATCATCTCTGCGAAGTTCCATAATGCACTTGCGGAAAGTATTGCAGCAGTTGCAGAAACAGCTGGAGAGAAAAAGGTTGTCCTCAGCGGCGGCTGTTTTCAGAATGTCTATCTTCTGCAAAAAGTCCAGGATAGACTAGAGAACATGGGTTACGAACTTTTCATCCACAGAAATCTTCCTCCGAACGATGGGGGGATTGCTCCGGGACAGGTTATGGCAGCACTAATGATGAATTCAGAAAAATGACAGGAGTATACAGATGTGTCTTGGAGTTCCCGGAAGGATCGAGGAAATATCTGGAAATGATGATCCTCTCTTCATCACAGGCAAGGTCAATTTCGGTGGTGTACTGAGGGAAGTCATCCTTGCCGGTATTAAGGATGCAAAGATCGGTGACTGGGTTATTGTTCATGCCGGTTTTGCCCTGAATAAACTGAACGAGGAAGAGGCTTCGGAAGTATTCGAATATCTGAGACAGATATCCAAATTTGCTCAGAACGAGCTTGAGGATACGGAGGATAGCTCAGACCGGACAGAAGAGGCGGGAATAGATTGAAGTACGTTTCTGAATATCGGGACAAAGAATCGGCGCTTGCGTATACCGAACTGATCCGAGAGCTGGTCACCAGGGAATGGAGCATTATGGAGGTCTGCGGCGGGCAGACCCATTCAATTGTCAAATACGGTATTGATCAACTGCTTCCAGATTCCGTAACCCTTATTCACGGACCTGGATGTCCTGTATGTGTAACTCCCATCGAGCTCATTGATCAGGCTGCCGAGATCGCCGGGCTTGCAAATGTTATTTTCTGTTCATTCGGGGATATGCTGCGTGTTCCCGGGAGCCGCAGTGACCTTCTGGGAGTGAAGGCATCAGGTGGAGATATCAGGATGGTCTATTCTCCGATAGATGCGATCCGGATTGCTGCTGCTAATCCGGACAAGGAGATTGTCTTCTTTGCGGTAGGTTTCGAAACTACTGCCCCTGTTACTGCAGCTGCTGTGCTTCAGGCTGAACATCTTGGTCTGGATAATTTCTCAATGCTTGTTTCTCATGTTCTGGTTCCGCCTGCAATCGAGGCTGTGCTGTCGGGTGAGAACTGTGCTATCCAGGGATTTCTTGCTGCGGGTCATGTATGTACTGTGATGGGGTATACGGAATACGAACCAATTGCGGAGAAGTATGGTGTACCGATAGTTGTGACTGGTTTTGAACCACTTGATATCCTCGAGGGCATTCACATGTGCCTGACACAGCTTGAAGAGGGCAGAACCAATGTAGAGAACCAGTACCTGCGGGCCGTCTCCAGGGATGGAAACAGGGCTGCTGTTGAAATAATGCGAAGCGTATTCGAGATAACGGACCGGAAGTGGCGTGGAATCGGCAGAATTCCCTCCAGTGGATTCATGCTCAGGGAAAGGTTCACCAGATTCGATGCAGGAAGGAAATTCGATGTTGGAAGTATTGAAGTTGATGAACCTGCGATCTGCATTTCCGGTGAGGTTCTAAGGGGGAATAAGAAGCCTCCCGAATGTGCTGCTTTTGGTAATGATTGTACTCCCGAACACCCTCTTGGAGCGCCGATGGTCTCATCTGAAGGTGCCTGCGCAGCTTATTACCGTTTCAGACTGGCCAGGGGAAAATAATGAACAACAGCAGAATAACTGAAATGATATGCCCGATTCCTCTTTCCGATTACCCCGAAATTACTATGGCTCATGGCGGCGGCGGAAGGCTTATGAACGATCTCATCGGGAGGGTCATCTTGAAGGCCTTCTCCAATCCCATACTGGATTCGAGACACGACGGTGCTGTTATTACTGCAGGGGAGGGAAGGCTGGCCTTCGCAACGGATTCGCATGTCATTACTCCGCTGTTCTTTCCCGGTGGTGACATCGGTGCTCTTTCCGTATATGGAACCGTAAATGATCTTGCCATGTGCGGAGCGGATGCAAGGTGGCTCAGTGCCGGTTTCATCATAGAAGAAGGCTTCTCTATGGAGACCCTCTGGAGGATCGTAGTTTCGATGGCCGAAGCATCCAGGAAAACGGGTGTATTGATAGTTACTGGAGATACAAAGGTGGTGGACAGAGGTAAGGGAGACGGCATTTATATTAATACTGCTGGAATAGGCATCATTCCGGAGGGAATCGATGTATCTCCGTCAAGAATATGTGAAGGTGATGTGGTAGTCCTGAGCGGTGACATCGGCAGACACGGTATAGCTATAATGGCTGTTCGTGAAGGTATTAAGCTGGAAGGAGCGATCCGCAGCGATCTGGCCCCCCTCGATTCCATGGCCCGGGATCTCATTCGGGAAGGGCTGGATATACACTGCATGAGGGATTTGACGCGGGGAGGTCTTGCCAGCGGATTGAATGAGATAGCTTCTATGACCGATTGCTCCATCAGGATAGAGGAGAATTCAATCCCTGTTCACGATGAGGTTCTGGGTGCATGTGAGATCCTTGGTTTTGATCCTCTTTACGTAGCTAATGAGGGCAGGTTCGTAGTCATCCTTCCAAGGGAAAACGGGGATAAGGCTGTGGAGATTCTCAGGCGGCACGAAAACGGTCATCAGGCTGAGATAATCGGTTCTGTGGAGAAATCTTCCTACGCTGACCTGTTGATGATCAGCAGTATAGGTTCGGAGAGGATTGTTGATATGATGAGCGGCGAACAGCTGCCCCGGATCTGCTGACGAATAAGCCGACTGCTGTCTTTTTTTATTTTGGAAAGTATCCTCTTGCCTGAATTTCGTCATCTGGAATTCTGAGAACGGGTCTAATCAGAGGACCTTCATCTTTCGGACAGATGTTTATATCAAAACCGAAGATACTGCCTTTCCCAGGTTCACTGATAACGTAAACCCTTCCACCGTGCATGTCGATTATCCGTTTGGCTATTGAAAGCCCAAGACCAATTCCGCTGACTTTCTGTCCAGAAACATCGTTGTTCTTGATCCTTACGAATTCCCTGAAGAGCTTCTTCTGATCATCCTCTGAAACACCGATACCGTTATCCTCTACTTCCAGAGATATCACGGATCTTCCCAGGGTTCTGCTGCGGACAACAATACTGCCGTTCTCCGGAGTGTATTTAATAGCGTTTGTGACGAGATTCGTAATCACCTCACGAATGAGGCGTTCAACGCCTCCTACTGGAGGAAGATCAGCTTCAAGATCGGATGTCAGCTTGTGTTTCTTATGATGCGCCAGATCCTGATTTGCCCTGACAACGTCACTGATAAGTTCGTTAAGGTCAAGCTTCGTTGCCTGCTTCTTTATCTGAGATGGATCCTCCAATTGAGCGAAAAGCTGGAAATCACGCAGAAATGACGCTGCTTCGTCCAGTCTTGCATGCATTCTGTCAATCAGATGCTCCTGCTTGGCTGTAAGAGAATCTCCCAGGAGTGTCTGAAGGCTGTGAAGCAGCATAGTTGTTGCCGAAACCGGGGACTTCATGTCATGTATGGCGATGTGAAGGAATGCCTTCCTGAGTTTTGCGAATTCTCTGAGTGAGGAATTTGTTTTTCTGAGTCTTTCGCTCCGTTCCCGCAGAGCCTTGTGCGTCTTCTTCAGCTCAATACTGAGCTCTCCGATAACCAGAGCTACAATAATGAAAGAAAGAATACGAAGTGTGTTTGCCCAGAGAGGACACCCGCAATCGGCAAAAATACTGAAAGCGAGCACATTCACTCCAAGTATAAGAGCCACAAACAGGGCTTTCCTGCCCCACCAGAAACCGGCGAAAATTATTGGTATGTAAGCAAAATGAGTGTATCCGATTCCCTCACCGCGATCAAGATGAAAGTAAGCGGTGACTGCTATAAACCCGACCATAAGGACAGATATGATAACGAACCTGTTAGCGGCACTTGGAACACTATCCTGCAGAATTCCAGAATGCGGTAATCTTTTCTTATCTTCGGTCATATGCTGTCACTTTCCGAGTATACACTTCAGGTTTGAGTTGGATAAGATAGTCTGAAACAGGTACACGTGTCCAGTTAGTTAATTATCCATAGAGCGACGGAGTCGGAGCCGCAAATAACGTTTCTGTCGCTTCGGAAACCTGTGAGGAATTCCAGTGAACTACCGGCTTCCGATATCAGATCAGAGTACTGCTCCGGGAATGCCAGCAGGTAATCCGACCTGCCCTTTATCCAGAGCCAGCCTTCTCTGCCGGATCCCGGCAGTCTTTGGACGGTGACAAGACCATCAAGATCCAGTATCTCCATGTCAGTTATCCATTTTACAGCTCCGATATCGGCTGCCGTAACAGTTTGCTCAGGTGAGGCGACAGAGGCTATGAACTGAGCCGGTCTTACATCTATAGAGTAAACATCGTACGAAGCGTCTGCTCTTCTTCCTGCAAAGATAATCAGACCCGGCAGCATGGAAACGGCAAGGATGAATACATTCAATTTCCTCCTCTGGAGCCCTCCTAACCAGTGTCCGGTTGCGAGTACCAGTGCTGTAAGGGCTGGTACGTAATACCGCATCTGAAAGAAACTGTTGGGCTGAAGGTAGAGGGATAGAGCGAAAAGCAGCAGTGGAATAAGCGCCAGCGAAACTTCAGACCGTTTTTTCCCCTTGTTCCTGAGCAATCCTGTAATCGAGATAGCTGCCGCGATAAATAGAAGTGGGGATGTTATCAATAAACCCTTTAAAAGGCCGGGCAGACCAGCATTAGCTGAAGTGAGCCATGACACCGGCTGCTTGGCGTAGAATGTGGAAGGCAGCGGGAGACCCATAGAATGGATGTTCCAGAACATCCAAAGAAGACCAGCGATTAATGATGGAGCAGCAAGGCGAAGTATGTTTGAGGGAGTTCTCTCTTTCAGAGAGAGGACAAGAGGTATGGTAAGTATTGCAAGCTCGGGTCTGACAAGGAATGCTCCCATAAGGATATAGGATGAAACTTTTATCCCGGTTCCGTCCCGTGCGCATCTCCATACCGCGATCACAGCCAGACATGAGAGGGCTGTTTCCATCCCGCTGGAAGCATGGAAGAAGAATGGCCCGGTCATCAGGAGGAGTATCCCGGCAAAAGGAGGAAGCATGAAAAGAGCTGCGCCTGCAGCCAGCAGAGAAAACACCATCAGTACAGCTGGAGCCCAAGCGGTTCCAAAAAGAGAAGCCACAGCTGAGGGAAGCAGCCAAAAAGGACTTGTGAATCCAGAAGAGGGTTCTGTATGGTTGAAACTCAGCGGTGCAGCTGTGAAGAGGCTTCTTCCGTAGACCAGGTGAATGTAGGTATCATCCATTGGAGGGACACTTAGATCGCCCCCGAGTATTAAAAGTAGAATTACTCCCGCGAGGAGAATCAGCGGAATGCTGTAGTGAGTGGTTTTTTTTCGTCTCCTGGGCTTCTTCATACCGATTTTATCACCTCTGCCGGCCTTCCCGTCAAGGGCGGCAGAAAACTTTTTGCAGTGGACACGGACTCCGTGTCATATTAAAATTACGGTGTGTTTTGACTTGGAGCTTATCCTTCAATGTGTACCGAGCAGAGAGCCTCGCAGCTTAGATGGAATGCTTGCAGATTTGAGGAGAATACTAGAAGTATTTGACGATAATAAGCGGGTATTATAGCCAGCTGTGTGGGTTCTATACCGATGCTTCATTGTTGGATATGTTCCGAGATTACTGAGCCACCCGGGAGACTGCTTACTTGAGAATAATTGGAGTTGGAATAGATATTGTTGACATCGGTATTTTCAAAAGCCGTCTAGATGATGGCATGGTAGGTGAATTGTTCCTTCCCGGGGAAATTGAATACTGTTCAACCAGAGCTCGCCCATGGGAAAGCTATGCGGCAAGATTCGCTGCGAAGGAAGCATCTTTCAAAGCGCTGGGTATCGGATTGTCACATGGATTGCGCTGGAAAAATATTGAAGTGATAAAAGATGAATCCGGTGCAGTATCCGTTCAGCTCAGCGGGAAAGCACTGGAACAAGCAAGAAATATACAGGTAAAGCAGATACGTCTTTCCATCAGTCATTCAGGAGAGAATGCCATTGCAGTTGTCACGATGGAAGGTTGATTACGTGTCGCAGGATTGGAGGAATCCACTTGAGTAATATCGGATCCTATGTGGAGAGAATACAGAATTTCAACTGGGAGATTGCAAAGGATGTTCTTGACTGGAAGGAAGGAGAACTTCTTAACATTGGAGCCATCTGTTCGGACAGAATCTGCACCAGAGGTGATGGGAAGAAGACAGCCCTCATATGGGAAGGTTTCGGTGATAAGAGCGCCAGGTATACTTTCGACGATCTCAGGGTCTATTCGAACGGTTTTGCTGAATTCCTCAGTGAGTTGGGAATCGAACCCGGAGACAGGGTATGTCTCTTCATGGACAAGATCCCGAGCCTCTATTTTTCATTTCTTGGTGTCCTCAAGCTTGGTGCAATTGCACAGCCGCTTTTCTCGGCATTTGGTGATGAGTCGCTTGAAGTGAGACTCGCCAGTGCGGGAACCAGGGCAATCATCACAACTCGCAAGCATGTCAGGAAAGTCCGTAAAATCAAGGACAGACTGCCGAATCTGGAGAAGATCATTGTTGTAGAGGGAAATCCTGACAAACTCAAGGAAGGGGAAATATTCTTCGATGTGGAGAACAGTGCCAGAATTGAAGAATTCGATGTCTATAAATCATCACCTGAAACTCCTTCTGTTCTTCATTACACATCTGGTACAACAGGTCAGCCTAAGGGAGCACTTCATGTTCATAATTCCGTTTGGGGCCAGGCGCTGACAGCCAGCTGGGTGCTTGATCTGCAGGATGATGATGTTTACTGGTGTACCGCGGATCCAGGATGGGTTACCGGAACAAGCTACGGTATCATCGGACCCTGGGCGCTGGGCGTTACGCAATGTGTTCTGGATTCAGGATTTACTTCTTCGAGATGGTACAAATTCATTCAGGATAACAGGATAACTGTATGGTATTCAGCCCCTACCGCCATAAGGGCGCTTATGAAAGATGGTGATGAACTGGTCGGTGATTTCGATCTCTCTTCGCTTCGCCATCTCGCTTCAGTTGGTGAACCACTGAACGCTGAGGCGGTCATATGGAGCGGGGAAGTATTCGACGGGCTTAAATTCCATGACACATTCTGGCAGACGGAAACCGGTTCCATAATGATTACGAACTATCCCGGAATGGAAATACGCCCCGGATCAATGGGAATGCCTTTTCCCGGCATCAATGCCGCAGTTCTTGACCTGACCACACACTTGCCGTTAAACGAGGCCGGTAAGGTTGGACTGATAGCTTTCAGTCCCGGCTGGCCATCAATGTTCAGGCAGTACTGGAAGAAGCCGGACATCTACCGAAGCAAATTTGTAGGAGCTTCTCCCAATGCAATGCCGGATGAACTCAGAACCAATCCAGATCTCTGGTACGTCTCGGGAGACAGGGCAAGCATAGATAAGGATGGATACTACTGGTTCGTTGGCAGGGACGATGATGTTATAAATACAGGAGGTCATCTCGTGGGTCCCTTCGAGATTGAATCAGCCCTTGTTGAGCATGAAGCTATCGCCGAGGCTGCTGCGATTGGTAAACCTGATAAAGTCAACATGGAAGTCGTTAAGGCATTTGTCACATTGAAACCAGGTTTCGAGCCTTCGGATGACCTTGAACTGGACATCATGAATTTCATCAGAAAAAGACTATCTCCTCTGGCGATGCCCCAGGAGATCGAGTATCGTGATAAACTTCCTAAAACACGTTCGGGCAAGATAGTAAGAAGGTATCTCAGAGCAATTGAATGGGGAGAAGAGGTTGGTGATATCTCATCCCTTTCCGATGAATAGGTAACAGAAAGGAACTCAAATGGATAAAATGAAGGAAACAGTACTCGAGTATATAGTCGATGAGTACCTTGATGAAGATGATGAGGATGTAGTATCCTATGATTCTCCCCTGATCTCTTCAGGTATTGTCGACAGCTTCTCAATGGTCTCACTTAAAAGATTCATTGAGAATAAGTACAGCATCAAGCTTCCAGATGAAGAAGCTACACCTGAAGCTTTCGATACAGTGAACTCAATCTGCAGACTGGTTAACCAACATCTGGGATAAACGGAGGTAGGATCGTATGGCATTTTCAGACAGTACAAGAAGCCTGTTTGCGGACGAAATAAAGCAGATAAAGGAAGATGGCCTCTTCAAGGAAAAAAGATTCATCTGCTCCGAACAGGACGCGGAAATAGAAGTTGAGTATCCCGAGGGTGCCCCCCACGAGAAAGTCCTCAATTTCTGTGCTAATAATTATCTGGGACTTTCAAGTCATCCGGATGTGATCAAGGCTGCCCACGAAGGTCTTGATACCCGAGGCTACGGAATGAGTTCCGTCCGGTTCATATGCGGTACACAGGATATACACAGGGAACTCCAGGATAAGGTGTCCGTCTTTCTGGGTATGGAAGACACACTTCTATTCCCATCCTGCATGGATGCCAATTCCGGTGTTTTTGAGGCGATACTTGGCCAGGAGGACGTAATAATAGCCGACAGGCTCATCCATGCATCCCTCGTAGACGGCATACGCCTCTGTTCTGCAGACTACGATACTTTCAAGCATATGAACATGAAACATCTGGAGAAGAAACTCGAGCTTCACCAGGACAAGAGAACAAGGCTTGTTGTTACTGACGGTGTGTTCTCTATGGACGGTGATCTTGCGCCTCTGGATGAAATGGTGGACCTTTGCAAGCGATACGACGCCATGCTGCTTGTGGATGACTCCCATGCCTCAGGTTTCATAGGAAAAACCGGCAGGGGAACCCATGAGCATTTTGGCGTTATCGACGGCATTGATCTTATTACAACTACTTTCGGAAAAGGGTTGGGAGGAGCTTCCGGCGGCTGTGTATCCGGCAGGAGTGAACTTGTAGAACTCTGCCGCCAGAAGGCCAGGCCATACCTCTTCAGTAATTCCCTTGCGCCTCCTATTGTCAACGGTTCCATCAAGGTCATCGATCTCATCTCAAGCTCAACTGAGCGTCGTGACAAACTTGAATGGAACACGAAGTACTTTCGTGAGAAGATGGAGGAAGCCGGGCTCGATATGCGTCCCGGTGTGACACCGATCGTTCCGGTAATGCTGTACAATGCTAAACTGGCGAACGATATGGCCAGGGATATGTACGCTGAGGGAATTTATGTTATTGGATTCTGTTTCCCGGTTGTTCCTGCTGGAAAGGCCAGAATACGTGTACAGCTTTCAGCAGCCCATGAGAAGGAACACCTTGATAAGTGTGCCGGGGCTTTCAGAAAAATAGGCGATAAGTACGGAATACTCGGTCTTGGCAAGAATGAGATAATCGAGAAGTACGGCAGATAATCAAAACCTGAGGGGGACACGTGTACGCTGCGTGTCCCCATTTAATACATAACTTACCACGCCTAATAATCGTTGATATAGCGCATCCAAAGTATCTCCCATGCATTGTGAATACTTCAACTATTCACCGGATAATCCCGAATGAGGTTCAATAGATAGATGCCGGATGGTTCCTGAGGTAGTAATCGATGCATGCATATACCAGCAAATCGATGATAAGTCCCCACAGTGCTGTAAGCTGTGACTGGTAGAAAAGGAATACCTGCGTTACGAATATATTCACCAGAACAGCCAGTTTGAACCAGTGAACAGCTTTTCTTCTGGAGGATTTCAGCATCAGAAGCCCGATAAAAACAAGAATACTGCTTACGCCTGCTCCTGTCAGCGAAATGCCTGATACATTCTCCATGGGAATCCAGCCTGGATTTATCCACCCCAATATTGCGGCAAACTGAGCGAGGCTGGTGAAAACAAAGAAGATCATCATGCCGGGAATGACCCATCGCATAGTTAGAATGCGGTTTAAGAAGGCTCGGTATTTGCTTCTCAGGTAATCGTAACCTTTCAGCAGGCGGGATTCGCTGCTGCTTTCCAGCTCATTCCGGATTCCCTGGTTCACTTTGATCTCATGCTGAGTCAACGGATGCAGTCCCAGCATTCTTCGGAAAACGAGATACATGGCTATGAAAATAATATAGATGATGGCTATTGTCGGTTTGAAGAAGTAATCGTTGTCCTGGGTTATGAACTTGCCCAGTTCATCTATGAACAGACCGAAACCGATCCCGCTGATGAGGGCGGCAAGGCGCCGTATCGAAGGATTCCAGTAATAGAATACCATTATAAGTGAAATCAGCATCAGAAGGCCTCCCCAGAGCATATGAGCGATGTGGAATGAGCCGAATGCGATCTGTGGATAGCCTGTGAGGGCCAGAAAAGCCCGATTGATGAGAATGGTTGCAACCGATATTACAAGTAGAAGCTCAAGCATGTCACCAGCGTCTGAATCCCTTACAAGACCTTTTCTGTCTGATCTCATGGTAACTGCTCCGGATCTCCGGTTGAGCTAGAAGACGTACCTTATCCCAATTCCACCGTTCAAATCGAAATCCAAATCGGGGATGATATCCAGTATGCCTGCAAGTTCAATGAACAGGTCCAGCGGTGCCCCGTCCGGCAGCCACGATATACCAATCGGTACACGGGCTCCCAGGTGCGCATCATCGTCCAGAATAACTCTTCCGCCAATACCGTAATAAACGGGCAGCACGGCACTGGAATGAATAAGGCCATAATCGTGCCAGAGAAAATCGGCATGTATGTGGAGTTTATCGTTACTCCCTAGAGACCAGGATAAGGCTCCATCAAGTGCTGTATCTCCATTGAACCACATCTTCGCACTGATTCCGGAGGGTTCTCCCAGTATAATGCCAAGTTCGAAGGTTCCAGGGCCCGTAGACGAGAATAGAAGCGAAGTGATCAGGAAAAGAATCATGTCAGTCTCCTTTTCTGCAATAGCAAAAACGCGGTTTTATCAGAGCTTTACATTCCGATAATAGAATTTATACAAGTGCATTACCTGCATGCAAGAGCACCGATTTCGTATAATGAATTAAATATATATATAACAACTATATAGTCACCAATTTCAACACTACTTGTTAACGTTCAGTTTCTCTCTGTGGACTGGAATCGGTCAGTCATCTCTTGGCGGTTAACCGTATCAGGAATCCAATCAGGCATCTCTATATTGATGATAACCCGTACAGACGATGAATGGCTACTGGACAATTGTCTACGGTATAATTAAGAATATATAGTTGTGTAGCTAAAAACATAAACAACTGAACAGTGGTTTATCGAGAAAGCTGCTATTCAAACCGAAAGGAAACAAAATGGAAAAACTTCACAAAATACTGGAAGGACTTGTAGAAGTCAGCGGTATTGATGTTGCAGTCGTCGTTGGACGAGACGGATTCGTTATCGATGCTGCATCAACCGGCACATCTGATACAGAAGCCATAGGAGCGATGGTTTCCACCGGTCTGGGTTCAGCTGAAAGTGTCGGTCGTGAGCTGGGACTTGAGGAAATGGATCAGGCGATGATGGAGTACAAGAACGGTATAGTTATGATGACTGCACTGGGCAGCGACGCTCTTCTCGTTGTTGTTGCATCCAAGGATGCAAATCTAGGAGGAATCCGTCTTCAGGTAAGAAGAAGCGCTCCCAAACTTGTGGAAGCACTTTAATTAATCTAATTACCGGAAGCAGGTTCTCTTCGGATGCAATTACCAAAAAATGAAGATACCAAGACTATCGAGGATCTTCTCTCTGGACTTGTTCGGCGTTCCGAAGCCATTACCGCTCTGCTGATAAGCAGGGAGGGTATCTGCATAAGTAAAGTCGGTAACGTGGAATCATTGAATTCTACAGCCCTTGCCGCACTTGTAGCGGGAATGTTCGCAGCTACAAAGGAAGTGGCGAATATAGTCGGGGAAGAACAGTTTTCAATTCTGCTGCAGCAGGGAGAGAAGCGTCATATTCACATTTCTCTGATAGGCCAGAGAAGTATGATGATAGTCGTTTTTGAAGATTACAGAAGGATTGGACGTGTACGGCATGAGGCCCGGACAATCAGTCCCGATCTTGTCAGGTTACTCGAGAGCAGAGAAAAATCCAGGAAAGAGGATGCAGATGATCTTTCTGTTCCTGAGTTCAGGGAATATGCTCTGAATCTCATCGACAGGATATTTGTGGTTGGTGAAGAGGAAGATGCCTCATCTTGATCCGATAGAGAAGCAGATTGTTTTCAAGATCGTGTACTTTGGTCCTGGTATGAGTGGTAAAACAACGAATCTGCTCTACATTCATAAGGCCTTGATTGACAAGTATAAGGGAGAGATGTTGGTTCTAGATACGGAAAAGGAGAGAACCCTGTTTTTTGATTTCTTTCCAGTTTCGCTTGGAACCGTTCAAGGTTATTCCCTTAAGTTTCACCTGTATACCATTCCCGGACAGATATTCTACGAAGCGAGTCGAAGGATCATACTCCTCGGTGCCGATGGTGTGGTGTTTGTTGCTGACTCATCAGCTGACAGACTGGACGATAATACTGAAATGTTCAGGTTGATGAATGAGAATCTCAGAAGTCATGATATCGACCCATCGTGTTTCCCTGTTGTATTGCAGTACAATAAGCGCGATCGTAATCCCAGGCTTGAGATTGGCTCAATAGAGCAAGAGCTTGGATTGGACAACATTCCCGTTACCGAATCGATAGCTATCGAGGGTAAAGGAGTCATGAAAACACTGCAGGTTGTCAGTAAGGAGATTATAAAGCGTTTTCAGATAAGCTGATGCGGAAAGGATTACACATCTTTTATGGCCATTAACGGTACACTGAGCGATATAGGTTTCGTTTCACTGCTCCAGTTTCCCAATTCCAGCAGAAAGACAGGTTTGCTTACAGTGATAACCATGGATGGCAAGGCCGAGTTCTACTACAGAAAAGGTGAACTTGTACATGCCAGGTACGGTAAGATGACTGGTATTGAAGTTCTTGTTGATATTGTGGATTGGAATGAAGGCCAGTTCACTTTTGAACCCGATCTGGAACCGGATGAGACGACAATCAAGGATGATCTTCACCATGTTCTCATGTGGGCACTCAAGGAACGGGATGAGAGAAAGAAGGATCAGAATGAGAATGGCGGCACTCCTGAAGTAGAACTCGATGCCGAGCTTTCAGAAAAACTGGATGAACTTATGAAAGCTGCCTCAGGTATCGAGTACATCTGCATATTTACCACTCTTGGACAGCTTGTTGCCAGATCGATGTCTGATAGCAGTTTTCTTCAGGAAATTGAACCATTCATGGAATCCATAACCTGTTTTATCTCTGAATACCCGGGTGGGGTAACAGGAAAAGTGTTTATCGAGGATATCAATATTTCAATCGCAATCTCGGGTCTTGATGAACAGCAGACGGTTGTCATTGCGACCGGTCCTTCTCTGAAACTTGGAAGGCTGGCCATGGCTCTGGGCAGAATTATAAGAGAATTAACCGGAGTATAGCGGATGTAAAGAATGAATGATAGAAAGACCCACAACAGCTTGCATTTTGAAGAATTTCTTGAGATATGCTCCGATTCAGGTCTTATTGAGGAAGGAACAGCAAGAGAGATTATCAACTTTGCCAAGTCTATCGGCGGAGTAGGAGCCGTTCCAAGACTTACCGGTGAACAGCTGAGCAGTACGGGTGATTTTGCCGCATCCCTCGTCAGTATCTATCCTGACGACATGACTTTCAATAATTATGTAACCACGGAAGAGAATTATTACGCCACTGAAATAACCAGGACCATTGCCCTTATCCCCAGGGTCTGGAAGAGTATTACTCCCATCATGCTATATGCTCACACAGGTCAGGGTAAGACTCACCTGCTTGCCTCCATTGCCAGAGCAACCCACAAGAGCACCCTTATCCTTAACACCGTTGATCTGCACATAGAGTATCAGCACTGTCTTAACGCCGGGATTGATAGAGAACTGCGGGATTGGATCACATCCTATGATCTCCTTATGCTGGATGATATTCAGTTTTCCCAGGGTGATCTTCAATTTCAGAAATTTCTGATTTCCGTGATCAATCGCATGCCCAGAGGCAAGCACGGTATCATCACTTCATCAGATGTTCATCCTGCAAGACTGCTTGATATAGATTCCTCATTCTATTCCAGACTGACCTCAGGACTCGTTATCAAGCTTGAGACTGTCAATCTGGATGGCAGAAAGGAAATTCTTCGTAATCTTTTTAACGAGACGGGCATAAAACCGGATGAGGATATTCTCGAATTCATTGCTACACATGTGATAATGAATGTAAGGCAGTTGAAGGCGGCCGGGCGGATGGTTCTTGCTCAGATGCTTGGTCCCAACCATGATGTAACGATTGATACGGTCAAGGATATACTCAGCTTCATGCAGATATACAAGGGTGCTGAAGATCGGCCGAAGGCATCGGAACACAATGTAAAAGAAGAGAAAGAGGTTGAAACCACCTTGGATCCAACACCATATATTGTGGTTGATATCGATGAGGAAATTAAGATTCAGACAACTCCTTCTAAAACGAAAGCTGATGCAGAACCTGAGGTAACTGTCGATTTGAACCAGGATGATCACGTTTTCAGGGAGGAAATGGCGCTTCCTCCCATAATCGACAGCCCTCCAGATACTACCAGATACAAAGATATGGTGGAATCGGCTCAGACGGTTGATCGCCAGGTTGATGCATTGAAACAGGCAGTCGCAGAAAGAATTGAACAGCTTGAGGAGAAGAACGCCGATTCTAAAGAGATAGATAAACTGAGATCTGCATTAGCATATCTCAGAAAAGGTGAACTCGAATCAGCAATGATCGCTTTGAAACCTGAATAGGAGAACTTTTCGAAGTATTCACACAGGAGGATATCATGGTTGAACAATTGGGTCGTTTTCATGGTGTAGCGTACCTGCTGGGTGCTCTTGCCCATGCATCCGAGAAGAACCTGGGCCAGAGCAGTCATTCGATTTGCATGCTGGCGGGTAAGAAATTCGGCAGGGAAGCCGTTGAAGATGTGGAACAGACCGATGATCCTGAGAAAGCTGTACAACTTCTTAAAGCAGCGCTTGAAAAACGGGGGATAGTCTGGGATTTCGAACCCTTCATGGGCGAGCGTGATGAGCTTATGGAGAAACGTGATGGTTCTGAGGTCATGAGGATCGTATTCCGAACCTGCATGGTCAGAAACGCCCTTTTCCGATATGCGCACGAGCAGAAGGAATCCATGTGCTATATGGCTCACGGAGTTTTCTCTGGAGCCATGGAGAAGGTCATGCCCGGTAAGAAGGTAGAACTTGAGATTCTTCATGCAGGCCCAAATGCCTGTCTGAAGGAAATGATACTGGAGGATGCATGATGAAAACCAGAATTTCAACCGAGTGGCTTTCAGGATGTTCAGGATGTCATGTTGCCGTAGTAGATCTCCATGAAAAACTCCTGAATCTTCTTGATGATGTGGAGTTCGTCCGTATTCCTGTACTCATGGATGAGAAAGGATATCCTGAAGCCGAAGTAGGAATAGTAGAGGGAGCGATTAGAAGCGAACATGACAGGAAGGCTCTTCTTAAAATGAGGGAGACCTGCAAAACGCTGATCGCATTCGGCACCTGTGCTGCATATGGCGGGCCATCAGGTATCGGATGGCTCTATGATAAAGACTCCATTCTGAACAAGATATACAAGGAAACTGTTACAGCGGCAGATGATGGGAAACTTCCAGAGGGAGCACCGGAACTGGAGCAGAGTGTTACCCCTCTGAACGAAGTCGTAGATATCGATTTCTTTATACCGGGTTGCCCTCCTCATCCGTATTATATCGCCCTTGCCATCAAGACTCTGCTGGGTGCTTCGGTGCCTGCCATATCCATGAAGACCGTATGCTCTGTATGCAATCGTCAAATGGAAAAGCGTGAAGGAGTGAAATTTCAGCGGGGGATGAGCACCGCTCCGGAGGAGGATATTTGTCTCCTGAGTCAGGGAGTCATCTGCCTTGGGTCAGTAACGCTTGACCGTTGTCAAGCTCAGTGTCCGAATAAAGGGATCACTTGTGCCGGATGCGCAGGACCTTCAATGGATATCATTACCGAACCACATCTGGACATTCGAACCATGATAGCCAGGAGAATGAGTTTGCTCACAGGAATTGATCAGAAAGAGATACAGGAATATATTGAAAAGGAAGCTAAAACATTTTACTCCTACGCGATCTCATCACCGATTATCTATAAGAAACCTATGGTTGAGATAAGGGAGTGGGCAGGAAATTGAACCACCGTAACTCAAGGGGTAGGATTAAGAGGTAAACCATGGCAACGAAAGTAATAGTAGATCCGGTAACGCGAATAGAGGGTCACGCCAGGATAATACTGGAAGTAAACGATTCGGGTAATATATCCAGCGGTCATTTGCAGGTTCTTGAAATAAGGGGATTCGAGAAATTGCTTGAGGGAATGGAACTTTTCAAGCTTCCTCTTATAACCGGCAGGATATGCGGAGTTTGTCCCGCTGCGCACCATCTGGCATCTGTAACCGCCATTGAGAATGGTCTGAAAGTTAAGATTCCAGCCGATGCAAAATTACTCAGGGAGTTGATGTATCTCGGTCATATTCTCCATTCACATTCTCTCAGTACATTCGTCCTTACAGGCCCCGATGTTCTTGTTGGGATTGGAGCTAAGCCTGAGGATCGTAATGTTCTATCCCTGCTGAGCATGGCACCGGAGATAGTTAAGAAAGTACTCAGATTGAGAAGCATCGGTCAGAAGATCGTTGAGATAGTAGGAGGAAGGGGCGTTCACCCTGTAACATCCGTTCCCGGAGGACAGGCTTACCGCCCGAGTGCAGATGAAATCACAAAAATAGGTCTCTGGAGTGTAGAAGCTGCTTCACTTGTTAAGGAACTCTCAGATGTCCTTATGAAAAAGCTCGAGAATATCTCTGATCTCAGAGAAATAGCGGAGCTTCCCTTCCATTCGGTAGCCCTTTCCGATAACAACAATGTTACATTCATGCAGAATATCTGTAAAGTTCTTACCCCTTCAGGAGAAGAAGAAAGAACCTTTACCGCGGATGATTATGCGGACAACCTGGTGGAACATCAGATGCAGGGATCTTACATGAGATCTGTAAGGCTCAAATCCGGAGGAGAAGAGAAGAAGTACTTCGTTGGTCCCCTTGCAAGGCTCAACGTTAACAGCAGTTTCTCAACTCCTGAAGCAAATAGTCTCCTTGCAGGTTTCAAAGCTATAGGCAGCCCCAGGCTGTCAGCACTTGATTATCTTGAAGCCAGGCTCATAGAAATGGTTTTCTGCACCGAGAGAATCACTGAGATCTGCGGAGGTGAATTGGGGGATGGGCCGATCATTACCGAGGCTTCTCCTGCAGGAGGCCGTTTCAGAGGCATAATCGAAGCTCCCAGAGGCATACTGATCCATGATTACGAAGCTGATGATGATGGTAAGATTACCAGTGCAAACCTCATAGTCGCGACGCAGAACAACTACGATGCAATAGATCATGCGATTACCTCTCTTGCCAGGCACTTCAAACAATCGGGGGATGAAAATATTCTGATGAACGGCGCTGAATTCGCCCTCAGATGTTTCGACCCATGCCTCGCCTGTGCCACCCATGCGGCAGGCAGCATGCCCATGAAAATTGAACTCAGAAGAAATGGCAGAACCTTCAGAGTACTCAGAAGGGAGGGCAAATGATGATAAAGATAATAATAGATGAAGATGCATGCGTAGGATGCGAACTTTGTGTTGATGAATGTCCTACGGATGTATTCGAATTCAACGAGGAGAAGAAAATACCGGAGGTTGTCCGGGAAAAGGAGTGTTTCGGTTGCCTCAGCTGCAGTGAAATATGCCCTGCTTCCGCGATTACTCACGAGGATATCATACAATCGGAAGACTACTACCATGATGAGGAGAATGTATTACTCGTTTCCAGGCTCGCGGTCGATGTACCACTCCCCAATACTCCATCCGATGAAGAACATAGAAAAGCGGCACTTGAGGATCTGGGTATTAGATTGCTTTCGGTGGCTGCGATATTCCGCCAGACACTGGGAGGAAGTCTTCCCGCCGTTGGCACTATGGCAGGGAGAACGCTTGCCACACAGCTTCCCCGGTACAGGATTCCTCAATCCTTCGAGGAAGCGCTTGATATTGCAGTTGCGCAGTTCTCTCCCGCATGGGATCTGAAACCAGACTACGATGGAGGTTCGAAACTTGAAATAAAAGTTAAGAACTGCTTCATCCGTGAGCTGTGCAAAGAAGAAGGGATAGAGCTTGGAGAAGACCTGTGCATACTTTTTTATAATTATCTGGCAGGATATGCCGGAAAGCTTGGAAATGCCCGTCTGAAGCTTATCGAATCTTGTCCAGGCAGTAAAGAATGCAAGTACGATATCGAGGTATTCATTAAAAAATGATAGCCGATCAACGCTTTGTTCACCTGCTTGGCATAATAGGTGTAGGCAACACACTTGCAGGAGATGATGGTGCAGGAAATGCCGTTGTAAGCAGGCTTAAGGAGAAATATCCTGACAGTACCGATGTCTTTCTTCACAACCTGGAGACTGATCCTCTGGAATTATGGGATGTGCTTCCATCTGCGAAGAAGTTCATATTCGTGGATGCCGTTGCCGGGAAACCTGCCGGCAGGCTTGTCGCGGTTTCGAAAAGAGGAATGAGAAGAGCCTGGGCACCGTCTCTTCACAACATGGATTTGCCCACAGTAATAAGGCAGCTGTACCTCCTCCGGGGGGAAGATGAACCGGAATGGAATATCTGGGGAGTTACCATCGATATTCCGGATCATTTACAGGAAGGTCTGTCCTCGGCAGTATCCGAAGCCGTGGAGAGCCTTGTTGAAATACTATCAGAAAGGATTGAATCGGAAGACTACAGTGTAGAGGTACCGATTATCTTTGAACAATTTGAGAATACCTGATAAGAAAGGACCCTCTATGGATCGTGAAAATAGTTTTTTTGCTCCTGTGAATTTTCTGGAAGAGAAAGATTTTGTTGACGCCTGTGGTTTACGTAGCACGGAGGAACAGGAAGTAGTAATCGATCAGGGGTCTTTCAGCAATGATCTGTTCATAATCAAGAGTGGTCGTTTCGTTGTGAGTGATTCAAAGGGTGAGGAATTCGTTCTTGCCGCACTTTCCGAAGGTGACGTGTTCGGTGAAATGGCCTTCTTCAGAAGCGGAATAAGATCGGCCACCGTAACCTGTGTTACCCCTGGTGAGATTCTCTTTATCAGCAGGGATTCTTTTAAAGAATTACACGCGAAGCACCCCGATCTCTCGATAAGGATTGTATGTACACTGGCTGGGATGCTTTCTGACAGGCTAAAACATGCTGACGCGACCCTCAGCCTTCTATCGGATGACAGCGAGCTGAGACAGCGTTACGAAATACGCAGGCTCATAAGAGAATTGAAGATGTCGGTTCATAAGCATCGCAGCAACGAAGCAACGGGTGAATGACCCCTGTATTCAAATTCCACTACAGGAGTCTGAATGGATAGCAAGACATCCAGCCGTTTTAACAGTATTGGCATAGATTCTCTTACAGGTTTGAAAGACAGATCGTTTCTTGAAAGCATAAACGAGAAGTATTTCACCAAGGATAGTCCCTTGTCACTTCTCATGCTTGATGTTGATCACTTTAAATTGATAAATGATATCTATGGACACCTGACAGGAGACAAGGTTCTCAGACAGACTGCCCTTACGATACAGGTTAATCTCAAGGAATCTGATATCGCAGTAAGATTCGGCGGAGATGAATTCATCGTAATCCTTCCAGATACCTCGGAAGAGGGAGCGCTTGACCTGACCCAGAGGCTGATCTACGAGATAAAGCGGGTTGCGTTCACACCGGGGCTCCACGTAAGCCTTTCTATTGGAGTAAGTCAGAGCAGAAATTCCGATGTATCTATCATGGACCTTGTCTCACGTGCAGACAGGGCTCTGTACAAGGCCAAGGAGGCCGGCAGAGGAAGATTTTTCTTCTTCACTGAGGACCTTGCAGATTCTAAAGCTCCCGATATCAATTTTTCTCATCTTGTAGGACGGAGATCTGAGCTACATAAACTTAGACAGCTCCTTGAAGAATCCGTGACAGATTCCGCCAGATTTGCAATCATTTCAGGGGAAGCTGGTGTAGGTAAGACTAGGCTCGTGAAAGAATTGCTGAATTACTGTGATTTCATTAAATCAGTTGTCTTGAGAAATTCGGTCATGGAGTATGCGCAGACGCAACCATTTGCCCTTCTGATAGAACCCGTCAGAGAAGTACTGTCCAGCCTCACTGACAGCGAACTTAGTTTGGTACGTACCGTTGTAGAGCCTGTTCATCCTGCCACGCTCGATCTATTTCCTGACCTGAAGGCGTCCGTTATGGATGAAACTATCTACTTTCGTGAAGAGAGACTCAGATTCAGGATATTCAGGGACATTTCAGTTCTTCTTGCTGCTGTTTCCGCGATTCATCCAATAACCTTAATACTGGATAACCTTCAATGGATTACTGAGCCTGATCTTGCCATATTATCATTCGTTGCAAGGAATACACCTGAAGCGAACATCCTTTACCTGTGTATACTGAGGGTGAGTGAATTGTCGGATGAGACTTTCAAGAAACTCTCTGCTATCAGTACATCACTGCCTCTTCTCAGACTTGAGATCGACAAGATGACCGTTGAAGAAACGCGGAATATGATACTGTTTGCCCTTAAGGACCCGAATATACCTTCCGAGGTTCAGGATTTCCTGATTTCCCAGTCTGGTGGGAATCCGCTGTTTTTAAGGGAACTCCTTACATCATGTGTGGATTCCGGATATATAACGTGTGATAAATCCGGAGAAAGCATCTATAACCTGCCGAACGATATTGAAGTGCCTGAGACAATTGGACAGATAATTACGCTGAAGCTTGCCGCCATAAGCACTGAAGCCGGTGAACTGCTAAAAATAGTTTCCCTTTCACCGGATCAGTTCACACTTTCGCTGCTCGAAGGTATGACTGGTCACGATAAGGTTGAACTTGCTCGAAAACTGGATGAATGTACAAAAGCCGGACTGATTGAAGAGTTCAGCGATGGCAGAAGGGGCGTCTGTTTCAGGTTTACACACGGTGCTGCGCGGGATTACCTGTCCGCTTACCTTCCAGATTCGCTGAAGCTAACCTACCATCAGAGGATGGCAGCATATTTTGAAGAGCTATTCGTAAAGGACAGGAAGGAACTTCTAACAGCTGTTGCATACCACTACTCCCGCAGCCAGGATGATGATAATGCCGCGCGATACGCCCTGCTTGCAGCGACTCAGGCCTTCAACAGGGGAGCCAACAGAGATGCAATACACTGGTATACAATCTTCCTGGAGAGAATCCACCCGGATTCGGAGTCTGCCAGGAAATTCTCTGTCCATATCAATCTGGGTTCACTTTATTCCATTACCGGTGAAGTGGAAATGGCGGACAATTACCTTGAACTGGCACTGGAACTGGCATCAAGTCCCAGAGAATTCGCTGCAGCTCATTTAAGGCTTGGAAGGAACAACCTGAACAGGAGTCTCTATCCGGAAACCCTTGAGAGTTACAGCAAGGCAGTTAAGATGTGCATGGAGGATGATTCAGGAGATCCGGTCGTTTTCAGGCTGCTTCTCGAGACACTGATAGAGACATCCTTTGTACATAGGCTTCAAGGGAACTACGATGAAGCCTTTGCTTGCCTTGACCGGGCCTCCAAAGCCATGAAAGAAAGTAATACCGGGATATATGATGATATTCAGGCCCAGTATTACACAAGAAGAGCTGATGTCATATCGGAGCTGGATTCCCAGAATGATGCTCTTGAACTTTACGAAAGAGCCCTGGAGATATACAGAAGGATCGATGATATGCCCGGACAGGGTACGGTACTGAATAATATGCATTCCATCTATGCCCACAATGGTGATTACGCCACCAGCCTCAGCACGATGGAGGAATCCATCCGTATTAATCTGAAACTGGATGATAAGCTTGGCCTCGCCATAGGGTACTACAATGTTGCTGAATATTACCAGGAGATAAACATGCTGGACCAGGCCAGGGAGTACTATGATAAGTACATGGAACTGAACGATATCATCAAGAATGAACTCGGCTTCGGATACGGAAGGTTCGGTCTTGGGAATCTTCATTGGCTCGAAGGAGAACTTGAAAAATCAAGGTTTTATTTTGAGGGTGCTCTGGAGGTATTCGAGAAGTTGCGATTCGACCAGATGAAAACAACCTGTGATCTTATGATAGCCCAGATACATGTTCAGATGGGTGAGTTTGATAAGGCGAAAGAGATACTGGACTTCATCGATGATGATACAATGAATCCAACAGTTGATCTCAATACACTTTACATGAAAGGTCTTGTACAGCTTCACCATCCGGATTCGGACAGGGAATCCCTTGAACGCGCAGAGGAAATATTAAGAAAAGTTATTAACTCCTCAACGGATCATTCGGAAGTAGATATTGCAATGTACTATTCGGCTCTGAATACAGCTCTGCAAAACCTCGGCAGAGATGAAGACATGATCGCAGCCCTTATAGAAGGGTCTATCAAACTCGCGGAACAACTACAACGCATTCAATCCTATTCCATAAGGAACAGCATAATGACCAGACGCGAGATCGCAGAATTCATAGACCTCTGCCTCAGTAACAACCTGCCTTTTCCCCCCGATGGATTTGTTTTCAGAACAGACCGATGAAGCATCCCCGTGGAAGCCGGTCATATCGAAACTTGACTTCGCAGGACAATTAGTCGTATCATCCATTCCTGTTGTTAAGAAACAGGCTGACCTCTGTTATTCTTAGAGGTAGATCACGAAAATGAGAGATATTTAATGAAAATCGTTTTTATGAAAACTGCAGTTCTGATATTGCTGATCGCAATGTTTCTGCTGTCATGCTCGGATAACGACAGTGAGGTAGACGGGATACCTGAAGAACTAGCTCAGGATGTATCTGAACACATAAATATAATACTGATAATAATCGATACACTCCGTGCAGATCATCTCTCATGCTATGGTTACCATCGATTAACCTCACCAACCATAGACAGTCTAGCTGCAGCTGGTACGATCTGGGTTAATGCTCAAGCTCAAGCTCCATGGACTCTTCCAGCGCATGCCAGCATATGGACCGGTCTGACCGTAAGGTCCCACAGAACTGAAACCAACCGCAATTGGATACGAAGTGATAGTTCAGGAAAGAATTACGCACTTGATGAAAACCTCCTTTCAATTCCCGTACTTCTCAGTGAAGCCGGTTTCAGCACCTGCGGGATCGCGAATGTGTGCCTGCTCGGCGATATTTACGGATTTGATAATGGTTTTAATAACTATTCATGTAATAGTGCCGGGCATGGTATGGCTGCAGTATCTGTGGATTCTCTGATAGTCTGGCTGGAGGAGAATAGTATGGAGCGTTTTTTCTGCATGCTGCACCTTTATGATGTACACGATCCATACGATCCACCCAGCCCGTATAACGCATTATTTGACACTGAGAACTCTGGAGAAGCGACCGTATGGGAGGTAGAGGATGGACTACTTCTGAATCCAGAAGACAGAGATCATCTTGTAGGTCAATACGATGGCGAAATAGCCTGGGTTGATGATAATCTGCGCACACTTTTTGCCTGGCTCCGTTCCAGAAATCTGAACGAAAACACTCTGATCATCGTAACTTCCGATCACGGTGAGGAATTCCTCGATCATGGCTGGGTGGATCACGGACATACATTATATCAGGAACTTGTTCATATTCCCCTTATAATAGCCGGACCGGGAATAAGCGAGGGTTTCGTAGATTCTTCCTTTGTAGGGCAATTCGATATACTCCCGACCATGATCTCCTGGGCAGGTGTTGATTGTAACGGGCAGTTCGAGGGAGTTAACATCCTTACTGATGACTTAACTGGTGACAGGGTAATACCTGCAAGTGGTGTTGTACCGGTTCCATGGAGTACAGGTGGACATCTGGCATCAGTCGCTTCCAATTCCCGAAAAACAATTGGTATGAGTGATCTGGAAACATTTATTACATTCGATCTTAATATGGATCCCGGAGAAGAGCATTCTCTTCCAGCGGATTCATTGGGAGTGGAGGAGGTTCTGTACTACTGGGCAACTCCGCAGCGCGGATATCCTGTATTTGCAATGCCCGGCCAGGTGGAAGTGAATGCTCTGAGAAACCTGGGTTATATAAACGATTAGCCTGTTCTTCTTCATAATCAGTTTACTATTCCTGTACATATGAAAGGAAGATCAATTCATGATAGGAGATTTCCAGAGAATACTTCTTGTTTTCCCGGAAACGCGGTATCCATCAGGACAGCCTCCCCTGGGACTTGGAATGCTGGTAGCGATCTCAAGGAATCTGAACCGCCAGATCGAGGTGTTCGACATGTCCTTCCGGAGTCACCCTTTTGAGGATCTGAGGACGGAACTGATCAGATTCCAGCCGGATACGGTGGGGATTTCCATCATGACCCCTCAGCTTGCGGATGCATGCAGAACTGCCTCCATTTCGCGTGAATTATTGCCGGAGGCACTTATTATTGCAGGGGGGCCTCACGCGACTGTTTTACCTGATGATACGATCAGGAGAACCGGAGCGAATCTGGTTTATTCAGGTGAAGCTGAAAGAGCCTGGGCAGCTCTATTAGATGGTGTGGAACCCTCTGCTATCCCGGGAATGACAATGATTAAAGAAGGGAAAATTCTCAGCGTTCCCGGTTTGATGCTCACTGAGGACCTGGACACACTTCCACTTCCCGACAGATCAGTATTCGATATGGAGAAATACTTCGCCTCATGGTACTCCATGGACAGAGTTGATCCCCGCCTCAGGGGAACATCCATAATGGCTACCAGAGGGTGCCCGTTCAAGTGTACCTTCTGCCAGCCAACGCTTAGTGAGATATTCGGAAAGAGAACCCGTAAACGTTCCCCTGAATCTATAGTCGAAGAACTTGAATCGATTGTAAAGGACTATGGTATTAACGCTTTCATGTTCGAGGATTCCACTTTCATAATCGATGCGGAGTGGGTTAGAAGCATATGCGAGCTGATGATAGATAAAAACCTGAGACTCCGATGGTGCTGTAATGTCAGAGCTGACCTCCTGACCGAGGATCTTCTCGATATCATGATAAAAGCCGGGTTGTCCAAGATAAATATGGGCGTGGAGTCTGCTTCCCAGAGGGTTCTTGATGAGATCTATGAAAAAGGAATTACCGTTGCTGGAGTAAGAAGAGCCCTCCGTATGGCAAAGGAGAGAGGTGTTAGAGTTCAGGGTTACTTCATGCTGGGAGCTCCAGGGGAAACGCATGAGGAGATGAAGAAGACTATCAGTTTTGCCTCGCGGGAACCCTTTGATGATGCCCTGTTCGATATTACGACTCCATTTCCCCATACCGAACTCTGGGAAAGAACAAAAGAATTCATAACTAAGGATTACGAGGATTTTGATTGTTTTCACAAATCGGTGTACGAACTTGAGGGTTTCAATCCGGATAAAATAGAAAGAATGAAGAAGAGGGCTTTTTTCAGGTTCTACCTGCATCCGAGAAGAATACTGCAAACCCTGAAGACTATTATGGGTTCCAGTAACCTGAAAAGAACCCTGATAAAGATCAGAAGGATATAGTTATTATTTCATTCGAATGACTGGAGAACAGGATTGAGCAGAATACTACTTGTCAACCCACCATCGGCAGTGGGTCTTTACAATAAGAGCAAAATAAGAGTAGCAATAACAAGTGCGCCCTTCATCACACTCGCTACACTTGCAGGAGAGCTTCTAAGGGAGGGCCACGAGGTCAGGATCGCGGATCTGATGGTTGAGGAGGATCCCTTCAATACCTATCAGGGGATCCTTGAGGTATTTCAGCCGGAGTATATCGGGATAACCTTTACCACTCCTCTTTTTCATGAAGCCTCCTTGCTGGCTGGTATGGCTCATGAGCTCCTGACAGAATCCACAACCATAGCCGGGGGAATACATGCCTCGACACTTCCGAAGGAATCACTTGAACAGGGTAACTTCGATCTTGTTGTACTTGGCGAAGGTGAGAGAACCCTTGCGGAGATATGCGCAGGTACTGATCCGCAGTGTATCAGAGGTATTGCCTTTGGAAGAGGTGATAATTTCACGGTAACACCTCCCCGGGAACTCATCGCTGACCTGGACGACCTTCCATTGCCGGCCTGGGAGCTTCACGATCTTTCGCGATACCACTCACCGCACATTGCCAGCAGGGACAATCCAGTCGGGTACATGGAAACAAATAGAGGTTGTAATCATCACTGCACTTTCTGCAGCCAGAGAATATTCGGACATAACATCAGATCAAAATCCTCCAGGAGAGTCGTTGATGAAATGTTCAGAATGCTGGAGCTGGGCTTTAACGATATTCACATTAAAGACGATAATTTCACCGCCGATATTGAACGCGCCAAGGATACCTGCAGATTGCTTATAGAGGAAGAATTCCCCGCTCCATGGGCTCTTCCTACTGGAGTTAATGTAACGGATGTCGACAGAGAGTTCTTCCAGCTGGCAAGGGAGGCAGGCTGTTATCAGATTTCTTTCGGTATAGAGAGCGGTGCGCCCGAAATACTCAGCGGTGTCAACAAGAAGCAATCCCTGGAGAAGATCCGGGAAGCTGTTGAAATGGCTAACGATGCTGGTCTTGAAACGGTAGGCTTTTTCATGATGGGGCTGCCCGGGGACACTGAAGAGACCATGAAGCAGAGTATCCGTTTTGCGCAAAGCCTTCCCCTTACATACGCAAAGGCATCCATGACTCTGCCGTTCCCTTCTTCTGCACTTTACAGGCAGATTAAGATGGAGGGAAGAATCCTTTCGGAAGACTGGTGCATGTACAACTTCCACTCCACAAAGGAGGTATGGATGCACGAGAACCTGGACTGGAAAACCATCCAGCACTACTACTCGCTCTTCCACCGAAAATTCTACTTCAGACCTTCATATGTCTGGAAAAGGTTTTGGCGGGACATCCGAATGGGGCAGCTCATGGATGATATTAAAGCCGTTCTGACAAACGACTGGTCAGGCTGATTAAATAGGGACGGAGGCTTTTTATATTAAAATAGCAAATAAAACAAACAATTATTCCTTGATAGATGCACATTATTTGTTTCTTATGAATAAAAAGCCTCCGTCCCTGTTTTTGTTATCGATATTGCTCTTCTTCATTGCATCATGTGGAAGTCCACCTGATGAAGTCACCCTGAGTGAATGCTGGGAGACAGATCTTCAGTGGCTTGCCGATTCGCTTCCGGGTCTGCATTACAACCTTTTCATGTACGAACCGGAAGACACTCTGCTGAACCGCCTATCCAGACTTGAACAGAATCTGGATAACCTAAGCGACATGGAAACGGTTATGGAGATGACACGTGTACTTGCCTCTATGCACTGCAGCCATACAGGTATTGCTTTCTGGACTTACGGTGACTGGACAGCCTATCCCATTTCCGTAATGTGGCTGGATGAAGGGTTATATGTTACTGCTATAGATGCTGAATACTCAGAACTTATAGGTTCAAGGCTCATTGAGTACGGGGTGTCTCCAGCGGTTGGGGCCGCTGCTGCAATGAGCGAAATGTTTCCCGCAACAAACGATGTGGTTCGGAGAACCAGAGCAGAGAATTTCATGATGCTGGCTTACCCAATGGAAGCTCTCGGTTTCGGAAATGTCGATTCACTGGTCTCTTTCACCTTTCTTGAAGCAGCCGGTGATACTGTTATCGTTCAGTTTGAAGCTGTTGATCAGTCCACCGTCAATATGGAGAGTTTTCATGATTGCGAATCAGTTATCCTGCCGCTGTGGCTCGGATCGGACAATTTCTACTGGTTCAGCTACCTTTCCGAAAGAAGAATGCTCTACTGTGCTTACAATTCATGTGCATTGATGGATGATTATCACATAGATGACTATGTGGAAGACCTAAGGGAGTGTACTGATTCCTCAAATATTGACGCAGTAGTTGTGGATCTCAGAAGAAATTCCGGTGGCAATTCAATGGTAGCTGCGCCTCTGATAAACTGGCTTCGGGAGCTTTCTGAAAACAGTGATATCCAGCTGTACTTGATAATAGGCAGGTGGACTTACTCATCCGGTATACTCAACGCCATTGAGATAAGCGAGATTCCAGGAGTGATGGTTTTCGGAGAGAATACAGGTGGAGCCCCAAATCACCTTGGTGAAGTCAGAACTGCACAGCTGCCATGGTCAGGACTCTCCGTAAGCTACCCCACGAAATACTTCAAGAGAGTGGAAGGAGAAGGTTCAACGATGAGACCGGATGTGCGGATACCGCTTGACGCAGGAATGCTGTTTGAAGGTCAAAACCGCATACTGGATGCCATTGACGAATTATTAACCACTTATGAATAAAAAGCCTCCGTCCCTATTTAATTTCTGCTTTGGGACACCGTTCAGGGATGTATCCATAGTATGGTTTGATGCGGGTACCGGCTGCATTGTAAAAAGAATATTCCTCAGCAGAGAAGACGCATCCGCAATGGCTCTTGCTTCGACTGCATTTCCTGGAATCTCTCCAGGTTTGCGCGATCACATAAAGTGTCTTGCCGATGAAATCGATACTATGCTTGCAGGAGGAATACCGGAGTTCGATATTCGAATCCTTGATTTCAGCGAATGCTCCGATTTCCAGCGCAGAGTGCTCCTGGAGGAGAGGAATATCCCGAGGGGAGAGGTTCGCAGTTACGGCTGGCTTGCCAGCAGGATAGGGAAACCGGGAGCGGCAAGAGCTGTCGGCAACGCATTGGCAACCAACCCGTTTCCCCTAATTATCCCATGCCATCGAGCTGTCATGTCAGATGGCAGGATCGGCGGCTTCCAGGGAGGTCCTGCAATGAAGCGTGCCCTCCTTGAAATGGAGGGATTAGTATTCAGCCCCTCAGGAACAACGCAGATTGACATAAAAGAGTTAACTGACTAGTATTCTTTACAATAATTATCGGAAATCATTCATTTACGGAGGTGGTACATGTATATGCGTAATCGCATCTGATCTGCAGCCATGAACTCCGTGAGAGTTCGGATATACAAACACGCAGCAAGTTGCTGTCTCCTCATATGAACTGACTCCCTGTTAATTCACAGCAGCCATGCTGTGAAACAGTGGAGGAGGTATTATTGTGCTGCAGCCATCCGCAGCCTTTTCATGAATGCGAACAATTCTCTCTGATAAGTGAAAACGAGATCACAAATTGTATTTCAGGAGGTTGTAATGAAAAGGATAGCGCAAATTATTATACTCATTGTACTATCAAGTGTCGTGTTTGGTGCAGATAGAGTCGTTCTGCTTGAGGATTTCACGAATTGCGGATGCGGTCCCTGCTGGAGCTTCGAACCAACTTTGAATGCTTTCATAAGCAGCCACCCCAATGACCTTGCCGTCGTCCGGCCGCACGTTTCATGGCCATCCGGCTCAGATCCCATTTATCTGGCGAATCCAGCTGAGCAGAACTTCCGTAAGAGTATTTACGGAGTGAATTCGGTTCCATGGATTCAATTTGGCGGAACCATAAAAGCATCCAACAGTTCCGGCGGATTGATAAGTGCTTTCAACTCCAGAATGGCCGTTCCGTGCCATCTGGAAATCCAGGTGGAGAATTACGTGATCTATGGGAGCGGTACGATACAGATCACACTCATTGCTGAGGAGGACCTGGGTGATACGGATCTGAAAGTTCATGCGATCATAGTAGAAAGCGGAATACCCGGTGTTGGTTACTTTGCAAGCTCAACTTTCGAGCAGGCATTCAGAGAGGAACTGTTCGGAGCCACCGGGCAGGATGTAAGTTTCGGACCATCGTATCCGGATACCGTTGTTGTAAATGTGGATTATGACACCGGCGGCTGGGTATTCGAAAATCTTCAGCTGGCAGTGTTCGTACAGAATCATGCTTCTTCAGGTACGGAAGTACATAACGCCTTCTTCGAATATCTTGGAGCTGTAACAGGTCTGGAAGGGGATGATCCTGAAGAACTGAATACGGTTGAACTGATAGTACAGATCTCTCCTAATCCCTCAAGTGGAAGTATTTCACTTTCAGCAGGAGATCTTTATGAGGGGACGGGTGTTCTTGCAATTTACGATACAAGCGGAAGGTGTATAGCAAACGGGACCGTCAATGAAGATGCCGTATCTCATTTTGAGATCGACGAAACCGGAGTGTACTTTGCAAGGGTAACCTCTGGCGGTAAGACAGCCACCTCAAGAATTGTTGTTGTCAGGTAGCCCGGTCACAGATGACTGAAGCCCCGGAACCGGAGGAGGTAATACAACATGTATAAGCAATTCATACTGTTCTTAATGCTGGCATTGAATGCCGGCGCAGACAGTATAGAGATCGGCACCGATGAGTTCTTCTCGAACAATCCCTTCTGCGCAAGTTGTGCAGCCGATATGAGATATCAGACCCTGTACCTTGAAAATGAGATAGGAAGTCCTATTGAAATCCAATCGATATCACTGATGAGGACACCGGCGGGAGGTACCAGCGTCACACTGGATACACTCGCCATATACATCGGATACTCGAAGAACGGTGAGCTGGGGACTGATTTTGATGATAATTACCTGCCCGGAACGCGGCTGCTGGTATTCTGGGAAGAAAACTGCACCATAAACGCACCCGAGCCTAATCAGTGGTTCCAGATCGATCTTGAAACCCCTTTCAGCTACAGCGGCATTGGTAATCTTATAATAGAGTACTCCTGGCCTGATGGTTATGATGAGGTCTTCAACTATAACTGGACAGGAACCGTAAACAGGTCCCTGACCGGCGGATGGGGGGCTACCACAGGTTTCACTACACAGGATTGTCCACATATACTGTTTACAGGTGCACTTAGCCTTAAGAATGCGACATTCGGATATATCAAAACTCTTTTCAGCACAGACTAGAATCAGGTTAAGCGCCAGGGGAGAACAGCTCCTCTGGCGCTGAAAAAACCGGATTTGCTTCATCTTTAGTATGTTTCATGCTTCCGCTGAAAACACTATATCAAAGATGCTGAAAGGTCATGAAAATGTATACTGAAAGGTTTCGGGATATATTGAGATCCAACCTTGAAAAGACCGAGGAGAACGGTACGTTCAAGAGGGAAAGGATCATTACATCAAGGCAGGGAACCTTCGTCGATGTTGAGCATTCGGGGGAAGTTCTCAATTTCTGCGCGAACAACTACCTGGGGCTTTCAGGTGATCAGAGACTGGTTGACACGGCATGCGAAATACTTGAAGAGCGTGGTTATGGCCTTTCATCTGTTCGCTTCATATGCGGTACACAGGATATTCATAAGGAGCTTGAGAGAAAGATATCGAGTTTCCTCGGTAAGGAAGACACAATACTCTATTCCAGCTGTTTCGATGCTAATGGAGGCCTTTTTGAGCCTCTCCTGACGGATGCAGATGCCATTATCTCAGATCAGCTGAACCATGCTTCCATCATCGACGGGATAAGACTCTGCAAGGCAAAAAGGTATCGTTACAGCCACGCTGACCTTGAGGATCTTGAAGCCGTTCTTATCCATGCACGAAGCGCGAGGATCAAAGCCATCGTCACCGACGGTGTGTTTTCCATGGACGGGGAGATAGCGCCGCTTCCCGGCATCTGTGATCTGGCAGAAGAATATGGAGCTTTACTTATCGTCGATGACTCCCACGCAACGGGATTCATCGGAGAGTCTGGAAGGGGCAGTATCGAATACCATGGAGTGACCGATAGAGTGGATATCGTAACATCAACCTTCGGGAAGGCGCTCGGAGGAGCTTCGGGAGGGTTCACCACAGGGCCGGCGGAAGCGATCGAGATGCTCAGACAGCGATCCAGACCCTACCTGTTCTCCAATACAGTTGCTCCGGTAATAGTAGGAACGACTCTTGCGGTCATCGATATAATCGAAAGATCCAGTGAAGAGAGGGACAGGCTCAGGGAGAACCAGAGACGCTTCAGAAGAAGAATGACTGATGCTGGGTTCAGAATTATCAAAGGAGACCATCCAATCGTACCGGTTCTTTTCGGTCATCTTCCGGGCGATGCAGCACTTGCACAGAGATTCGCTGATGAACTTCTCTGGAAGGGTATTTATGCAATAGGATTCTTCTATCCGGTTGTTCCCCAGGGGGAGTCAAGGATACGGATCCAGATTTCAGCAGCCCACACGATGAAACAGGTGGATACGTGTGTTGAAGTGTTCATAGATGTCGGTAAAAAACTTGGAGTGCTGTAGCTATACTTCTGTCCCACTTGACAAAGGGTATACTGTATTAACAGATACCCTTTATGAGTACAAAATCCATTGATGAATCTCTGTTCGGCAGGATAAGGCGCCATCTTCTTTATCTTTTCTTCCTGAATCCAGGAAAATCGTACTTCCTGCTTGAACTGATTGATCTTCTCCGCACAGGCAGGGGAGGGGTTCAGAGGGAGCTTGCCAACCTTGTTGAGTCAGGGATCATAACAAGGAAGAAATCAGGCATGAAGGTATTCTTCAGCTTATCCTCAGACTGCACCATTACCGATGAGATGCAGAGTCTTCTGTTAAAACTCGTGGATTATCAGGATATGGTATCTCTCGCGGTAAGGGATTATGGCAAATTCATTCAAACCGCTGTAATCTCTTCAATGGAAGAAAGGGTGAACTCTGAACCTTTGAAGCTCCTTGTTTCGATCGATGGTGATTCTGACGCATTCCACAGAGAAATCGAGAGGATAGAACTGCTGACCGGTGTTGAAATATCACTGTTAACAGTTCAGCCCCATCAACTTAAAGAGTTCATAACCAGCAGTTCGAAAGCACATTGGATATCGGGTGGAAATTGGAAAATGCTGGCTGGAAAAGCTGACGATCTAATCCCTGAGGAACTAGAGGAGGAACCCGGTATTAGTGAACCGGACCTGTTTACAGGCACCGGCTTTACCTGGTGACGGGACGAGTACTGACCTTCGCAAGAGACAGACAGTTCTACAGATTCTCAGCCTACGGGTTTCTGAAAAATCTGCGTTTTTTCGAACCATTCATTATTCTGTATTTCAGAGAAGCAGGATTTTCCTTTCTTGATATCGGAATACTATTCGCTATAAGAGAGATTTCCACTGTACTCCTTGAAGTCCCCACAGGTTTAGTGGCGGATATCGGCGGAAGAAAGATCTCGATGATCTTTTCCATGACCGCTTATATAGTCAGCTTCCTGACTTTCTTTTTCTTTCCCTCCTATGCAGCCGCAGCGGGAGCCATGGTGCTGTTCGCATGCGGTGAGGCTTTCAGAACCGGTACTCATAAGGCAATGATCCTGGAATACCTCAGGATTAGCGGGCAAGAGGAGTGGAAGCCCGATTATTACGGTGCCACGAGAGCCGCCTCCAAACTGGGTTCAGCGTTGAACGCGCTGATAGCAGCAGCACTGGTGTTAATAACCGGAAGTTTCAGGTACATTTTCCTTGCTGCAGCGTTTCCATGCCTTATCAATATGATGAACCTGGCTTCGTATCCAAATGCACTCAATGGAACCGATGTGAAAAAAAACCATATAAGACCGGGTATCAGGGATACTTTGAAGCATTTCATCTCAATATTCAGGGATCATGATGCCCGTCTGAGTATTATTAATTCCGCCGTTTTCGATGGCTTTTTCAAAGTTACAAAGGAATATCTTCAGCCGGTTCTGAAAGCCATGGCCATTGGGCTGCCGATATTAACCGCACTAACCGTTGACAGGCGAACAGCAATCGTAATCGGTCTTGTCTATTTTGTTCTTTTTCTTGCGGCAAGCACCGCGTCAAGATATTCCGGGAAATTCAGCAGGCGGATAAGGGGCGTTGTTCAGTCGATTAACATTACATGGATTATCTGCTTTAGTATGCTGATAATCGCGGGTGTATTCCAGGGTCTGTCAATTTATGTTGTTACAATAGGAGCATACCTCGTTCTATATATTCTGCAGAACCTCAGGAGGCCTCTGTGCGTTGCATATATCAGCGATAAGGTTCCGCACAGGGTTATGGCTTCGGGACTTTCCGTAGAATCACTAATAAAGACTCTTGCTATGACAGTTCTGGCACCGGCATGCGGCTACCTCGCCGATATTGCAGGTGTCGGAATAACTGTTGCAGCAGCAGGGGCGTTGATGGGATTTCTGTATTTGCCTATGAGACTAAGAAAACCTGGACAGGAGCCAGCTTCCGGTCTCTGATCCTTATTCATCCGTTCTTCGCTTCATTACAAGAATGGTGCTGCCGAGGCATGCTCCGAGTGTTGCAACTTTCCATCCATCTTTCTGTTTTTCAGCGATGATGTCGGAGATCTTACCTTTGAGGCTCCAGAATATCTGAATAATTTCATGCTCGTATTCGTGACCGTCATTCGCAAGGATCAGCATAGTTCCACCGGAAACCTCTCCAAGTGCGACTACATTCCAGTTCTTTTTTTCACTGTTCTGGATAGTCTTCTTCATGGCTGCGGCGCTTTTCCATGAAGCAGGAATCATCATATGCTTCAGGATTCATCTCCTTTCAACGGTTATCAGCCTGGAATCCATATCTTATCAGCCAGGACTGTTTCGGCACCACTGGGAAGAGGCATCTGTTCCTTCGTTTCACAATAGAACACAAAACCTTTCCAGGAAAGAAGGTACCTTGTTTTCCTTTTCTTGAAACCGGTAGGGGAGATGACAATCAAAGGATCGGTTGTTCTGAGAAGAATTTTCGCAAATTCATCTGATTCCAGCTTTATAATCGCACCTGAAGCTTTCAGAGCCCGCGCTGCCGCGTTTGCAGCCGCGGTTGCTGCTAGACCCATAACTACTGTACTTATAGCGGGATCAACCAATATGCTCTTCTCCTCTCATATAGATAAATAGTTACATCAGGAAGGATAAGCAATGGTATCACCAGTATCTGATAAACAGATATGCTACAATGCACTTTCAATGCCGTGCGCATAAGGAATGTCTGGAGGATTTCCCTTAGGAGGAAGCGACCAGTAGTAGTAAAGCTGGTCAATTGTTTCCCTGCCGGGCACCAGAGGATCCTGTTCGGCAGGATCATTGGAAAGGTCATATAGTACAGGTGAACCTTCTACAGGATTTCCCATCACTACCATATCATCAAGTCTTATAGCTGCCATATCCGGAGTTGCAGATACTAGATTGCTTGAAGTTATAAACCTTGACGTTCGGGGTGATTCGGTGCTGAGAATATCTTTTCCGTCGACCCAGATAGGAATATCCAGACCCGATATACCAAGTATCGTAGGCAGAATATCGAACTGGGCGACAACTTCATCGTTTACACCGATGGGTATGCTGCGGCCGGATATAATCAATGGTACGTCCAGTATTTCCTGATAGAGAGTGTGCCCATGGCCGAAGCCGCCATGATCCAGAAATTCTTCTCCATGGTCTCCAACGATTACGAAAACGGTGTTATGCAGTGTACCCCTGGCATCAAGTTCAGATAGCAGCCGACCGATCTGACTGTCCGTGAAAGCGAGTTCGCCATCGTAAAGTCCCACCATGATCTCAAGCTGGGTTGGATTCATTTCAACGAGGTTCTGGTTCAGGTCAAGCACATCGTTCCCGCGACCCCAGAAAATATTGAAGAGATCATCGGACTTCGGGTCGGAGTAAAGAGTATCCCATGGGGGTGGCGGAGAGTATGGAAGGTGCGGGTCGACGAAATGAATTGCCGAGAAGAGAGGCTTTGTAGAATCCCGATGTGTATCGTACCATACAAGGAAATCGTTAATCGTGTCTTCGGCATTCCGAAGGCTTGCTTTGCCCCGAGCGCCCTGACAGTCAAAATGGTCAAAACCTTGATTGAAACCGAAATCCTCGTTAATAAAGACCGAATTGTAGAAGGCAGCTGTCTGGTATCCAGCACCGCGCCTTATCATCAGGGGGATTGTGGGAAGGGCGACATCGATGCCGTACATAGTATCATTGTAATAGCCTGCTCCGTGAGCCCTCTGGGATAGACCTGTCATGATTGATGCCATTGCGGGAAGAGTCCAGCTGCTCTGCCCCTGAACATTGGTCCATATTGTTCCGCTTGAAGCAAGGCTGTCCTGCACGGGGGTAGTCTCTCTGTGGTATCCGTTTATTGAGAGATGGTCGGCCCGTGCGGAATCGATAAGAATAAGGACTATATCAGGATATCTGCTTAAACAAGTATCCCCGTCGCCGCATCCTGACAGGATAAGTACCGGGATAATCAATACGAACAGAAGGGCACCTGTTAAATTAATCATTATTCCTGCTTCTCCTGTCTCTTCTCAAACGCTCTTTTGCTTGTTTTCAGTGCGCATAGATGACCGCACATGGAACATACATCACTGTCTGAGGGGAGGGCTTCATCCCTCTCTTTTCTTGCGGTGAGTGGATCCATTGCGAGAGTGTACTGCGCTTCCCAGTCGAAATTGCTTCTGGCTTCCGCCATAAGATTATCGGGATCAATTGCTCCTTTGATCCCCCTTGCTATATCAGCGGCATGAGCCGCTATTCTTGCAGAAATAACACCTGTTTTCACATCATCTATATCTGGAAGCCTCAAATGCTCCGCAGGGGTTACATAACAGAGGAAATCCGCGCCGTACCATCCTGCAAGTGCGCCGCCGATCGCAGAGGTTATGTGATCGTATCCGGGAGCAATATCGGTGACGATAGGACCGAGCACGTAGAAGGGAGCATTATTGCAGAGGCTTTTCTGCATTCTGATATTCTCAGCAATTTTATCCAGTTGAACATGTCCTGGTCCTTCGATCATTACCTGGACTCCAGCATCAAAGGAGCGCTTCTGTAATTCACCAAGGGATATAAGTTCCTCTATCTGAGCCTGATCAGACGCGTCCGCGAGGCAGCCAGGTCTGAGGCCATCTCCAAGTGAGAAAGTGACATCGTACTCGTGAAGGATCTCGATCAATCGGTCAAAATGCTCGTAAAGAGGGTTTTCACTGCCTCTCTTTTCCATCCATTCCGCAAGGAGAGATCCGCCTCTGGAGACTATCCCCAGCTTCCTGCCCTGGGCTTTGAGAAGCGCAAGAGCTCTGGCCGTTACACCGCAGTGAAGCGTCAGGTAGTCTACCCCCATTCTGCAATGATCCTCAACAGCTGCAAATATCTCATCCTCCGAGACATCACTTACATCTTTATCATCTCTCATTGCCTTACCGAATACCTGGTAAAGGGGTACTGTACCAATGGGTACAGGGCTTCTTTCCATTATTCTGGCAAGTATTGATTTCCATTGTGAACCTGTTGAAAGATCCATTACAGTATGAGCCCCGTACGCCACAGCGACTTTCAGTTTCTCAAGTTCGGTTTCCGTGGATTCCAGATCCGCAGAACTTCCGATGTTCGCATTGATCTTGATCGTCATGCCCTTACCTATGGCGATGGGTTTGCGGACATCATGAATGTTGTTAGCCGGGATTACTATTGTACCATCTGCAAGACCGTTTATCAGCCTGCTTTCATGAACTCCCTCCAGTTCAGCTGTCCTGGTGACAATTTCAAGGGCTTTCCCGCTTTTTGCCGCCTCAATTAATGTTATCATGTCTGTATTTTCATTCTCCCTCCGCTGGTGCTAACCAGATCAGGTTCATAGGGTATGTTCTCAGCCTTGTTAACCTGGATTGTCAAGGCACCCCCTGTATAGAAACTCCAGTATCTATTCTTAACAGTTTGGATTGAAAGTCAAGTGCGCTTCGAGCAGATTTTCATTATTGTTCTGCTGGAGGTGAGAGATGACTGAGAACAGTAAGGATGAGGATAAACTTGTATCGGTTCTTGAAGCCAGGGATGAACTTGAAGCTATCACTATACAGGCATTTCTCGAAAGTCAGGGGATCGATGCTGCAATAAGAAGCAGGCAGATACCCATGTACGATGGAATTGCCAAAGTCTGGAATCCCATCTGGGGTTATGTCCTTGTAATGGAAGTAAATCACGACAGAGCAGAAAAACTTATCATGGATTACATTGATTCCTGCCGCGGAGAGGGAATTGAAGAAGAGGATTTATCTGAGAGGAATATAGATACATGACGGTCATACTGCTTCTGAACACCCTGTTAGTCAGTGTCAGTTCCTGGTACACTCTCCCGGCACCTCCGGATTCCGCGATGTTTACTGAATCCCTTGCTGAGGAACCGGTGGAAGTGCTGGTTTTCCTGGCCCGGAGTGGGTGGAACCCGGTGCAGTTTAATAGTGCTGCACTGATCGTAACTCTGCTGGAACAATTTCCTTCGGACGCAGCTGTGATTGCATGGACAGCCTCACTCACGGGTGTTCCATTCGAGACAGAGATAACACCTTTGCTGATTGAGTATGGTGATATTTACACTGTCCCGGATCTGGAATCTATTCAGGATGACCATCAGCTTCTGGATGCCTTTTTCAGAAGGATTCGGCATACGATATCGGCTGGAGAAGAGCCTGATGAGCAGGAGATAATTGCAGAAATAATAATCGGTTCCTGGAGCGATCTCCCGCCGGATACTAAAGCGCTCTCACTGGAAGTTCTTGGCAAACTCGGGATAGATATATCGGGTGACATTCAGATAGAACAGCTTGCTGAAGCAGACCTCAGGGCGGCTGCCAGGTATTACAGCGAGCTGGGCAGAGAGTATGCGTTCACTCTTACCGGCACCGAAACACCTCTCGAGAGGATCTATGCAGCTGCCTGCAGTCCACCTGAAGAAGCTGCTGCTATGTTATCAGATCCGCTGTGGGCAGTGCGATACAATGCGGTCAGAGCATGTGATCCCGCTTGTCTGGAACCGCTTCTGGGTGATTCCATTGCTTACGTCAGCCTTGCGGCTGCGTTGGCCCGAAGGGACGCCGGGTATTCGGACGGAATCGCGACAATAAGGGAGATAGCACTTATTGAAAGTCCTGTGGGTTATATGGCTTCAGAAGAACTGGGTGCTGCCGATACACTTCTGCTGAAAGAATTCATGACCAACCTGGAACCCGGACGTCGAATCGCCGCACAGACGGCATGGCTCAATGATTCACTGCCTGTGGATTCAGTTATGGAAGAAATCTGGATCTCCGATCCCTACTGGCTTGTTCCTATCTCCTGGGCATGGCATCTTGTGGATATTTCCGATTCGCTTCAGGCGGAAACCGTTCTACGGAGCATACATTCCCGCCGTGAAAGCTACACAGCCACTGCTATGATAGATGAGTATGTAGCTGTATTGCACAATCGTCTTGAAGGGATAGAGGAAGAGGAGAGTTCTGAGGATTCCGGTTGGGCTCAATATCTGCTTCCTTTTAATATCGAGACTGCGGTACCGGATACGGTTATAGTCAGAACGGACGCTGGAGATATTTGGTTGAATCTATGGGGTGATACAGCTCCGATTGCATGCAGCGGATTTCTCTACCTTGCCGAAAACGGATATTACGATGGAATCAGATTCCACAGAGTAATTCCGGGGTTCGTAGCCCAGGCGGGCTGCCCGGAGGGAGTGGGAACCGGCGGTCCGGGTTACAATCTTCCAAACGAAAGAAACGTTATGCATTTCGGCAGGGGAGTACTGGGCATGGCGGACGCCGGGCTCAATACCGCAGGAAGCCAGTTCTTCATAATGCTTGATGACCATGGAAGGCTGGACGGAAGGTATACAGCCTTCGGCTGCGTTCAAAATACTGAATTCCTTGATGAGATTACAGTTGGCACAATTATTACAGAAATAGTGTTCAGAGCTGAATAAACCCTTGCAGTTTCGAAAGGTATGACATGACCCGAAAGATTAACAGAATTCTCGTTACAGGTGCTCTCGGTCAGATAGGTTCCGAACTTACCGCCGAACTGCGGAAGAGGTACGGCAGAGAAAATGTTGTAGCGTCTGATATCAGAACTGATGAGAGCAGTGCCGTGGCATTGGGCGGTCCGTGGCTCATACTCGATGTTACAGATGACGAAGCTGTTGAAAAATCAATTATTGATAACAGGATAGACTCAATCTTCCATATGGCAGCCATACTTTCCGCCACCGGGGAAGCAAACCCCCAGCTATGCTGGAAGGTCAATATGGATGGAACCCTGAACATCCTTGAGGCAGCGAGGAAAAATGGCCTGATGCGGGTGATAATACCAAGCTCAATAGCCGCTTTCGGCCCTGAGACACCAAGGGAAAACACGCCCCAGGAGACCATACTCAAGCCTAGAACCATGTACGGTGTAACAAAAGTATCAGGGGAACTGCTCTGCGATTATTACGTCCGGAAATTCAATCTTGATGTCAGAGGTCTTCGCTATCCGGGGATAATCTCTTCGGAAACCCTCCCGGGAGGGGGAACCACCGATTATGCGGTAGACATCTATTACAAAGCTATTGAAAAAGGCAGATACACATGTTTTGTCAAGAAGGATACGATGCTGCCCATGATGTACATGCCGGACTGTATCAAAGCCACACTTGATCTGGCTGAGGCAGACTTCAATGCTCTTGTTCATTACAGTGATTTCAACGTAGGGGCACTGTCAGTATCCGCAGGAGATATTGCTGAAAGCATAAGAAAGCATATACCGGGTTTTACGGTTGAATATGAACCTGATCACCGCCAGGCAATAGCCGATACATGGCCCATGGGAGTTGATGATTCCGCTGCCAGAGAGGAATGGGGCTGGGAACCTGAATGGGACCTGGATGCCATGACTGCGGACATGCTGGAGAAGCTCAGGATCAAACTGTAGTTTCTTCTGTAGGTCCGGATACCTGTCCCAGCTCATTGTACTGAAAGATTCATGATCCAGAGATTGGAGAGAATGTTACTCCCCTGTAAGGGTGAATTGACACTGCAATGTATCATCACCTGCAACCATCCGCACATAGTATGATCCTGACGGTAAACCTGAGACCTCGACCTCATGAATACCAGAATTCATCTCCGAGTCAACGGGTACCGCTCTCAATCTTCCTGCAAGGTCGTAAACGGAAATCGTAACAGACCCCATTTCAGCCAGTCTGAATTTGATGACAGATGAACCTGAAGCCGGATTGGGAAACACGGGGAAAAGGCGGGTCTCACCGCTGCCGTTCTCTTCCTCTATTCCCAGCCATTCCCAGAAGAAAGTCACACTGTCAAGCATGGGAGTAACGAACCTTTGTCCTGAACCCTCCATACTAACCATGTACTGAATGTAGCGGTGGGTGCTGTCGATGTACCCCGTGAGGCTCCCCGGCTCCTCGATGTAATCCGACCACTCGCCCATATCGTTCGAGTCGTTGGAACTCTTAACCTGGAATTTAAGATTGCAGCCCGGAGGCGCGGAATCCTCCCATTGAATCTGCTGCCAGTTGGGGTATTGCAGCACATCGAGGATGGAGGATACAAGGTGACCTGAATCAGCGTACTCAAGGCGGTACCAGTCTATGATGGAGCCAACCGATGAAAAGCTTATCACATCCAGAGTATCGTCTCCGTCGATATCGGCAACATCAACATCCATATACCAACTTCCCGAGTCCAGTGAGTGCCTTATCCAGTTATCCCCCGAGCCGTCAATGCTCTCCCAGAGGAACAGCTCGTACAGACCTGGGTAACCAGCAGCTCCCAGTATATCAACATCACCGTCACCATCGAAATCCAGTTCATGTACGGCCTGTCCGCCATGGAACTCGTTCTGAAGAACATGTTCAATCCATGTTCCCTGGATCGAATCCGGATTCTCGAACCAGGATATCCTTCCATCGTCACCATATCCAGTTGCTATTATGTCAATATTATTGTCTCCATCGACATCACCGGTGCAGACAGAAGTTGCCTGATCGATAGTATTACGGATCTTATACCTGGTCCAGGAATCTCCCGTTCCATCGACATTCTCCCAGAGATTGAGTTCATTGTTTGTCCACCAGTTAGCGCTGATGATATCAATATCTCCATCCTGATCGATATCGGCAGTATGCAGATCGTAGCAGGCAATAACAGAAGCAACGGTATGAGCAGGCCAGGGTCCAGAAAAGCTCTGGTTCTCGTACCAGATAATCTGAGCATCAGAACCGAAATCACCGGCAACAATATCGTTATCACCATCACCGTCCACATCGGCTGCGCAGATGGACCAGGGTGAATTCAGATCATCAGCAATTATCTGTGTATTCCACTCAGTCCCGGTTCCATCCGCATTGAACCAGAGATAGATCCTTTTATAGATTGAAGACCTTTCAGAACCAATAACATCTATATCACCGTCACCGTCCATGTCGATTGGATAGCATGCACGGGGAGAATATATTTCCCCTGTACTACTCACATCATGTCTGGTCCAGCCCCCGCCGGTGCCGTTGTTTTCGAACCATGCTATCAACGCTCTGTACCCCGAGTCGCTCAGTATATCCTTATCCCCGTCACCGTCCATATCAACCGCAAAGCCCGTATGGAGGCTGCCCATATATCCTGTAACATCATGAGCTATAGCGGTAAGCGCGAGAAGAAGACCACCTGGAATACCCATCCATGAAATATTAGACTGAGAAGAAAACGTGTTTGTCCAATTGAATAAGACAGGTCCGGTTACACCAGGTCCACCGGACCACGTATTCTGACTTGAAGTGTTTTCATTGAGGAGGTTTGGAATCAACAAAATAAGCACCACACAAACGAATTGTTTAATCTCCTTCTTCATTGCACGGACTCCTCAAGCCTGATCCAGCCGATCCGAATATCAACAGGCTCCAGTGGTTCAACTGGTGGTCCGCTGCCTTGCATCCTGAGCCATAGCTCAGAGGCATCTTCAGTACCCCATTCAAGGTCACCTATATTTTTCAGATCTATCGGTCCAATCACGCCCCACTTATCCCACCCGTTGCCTACGTGATAGTCTGTCTCGCTCAGCAGATTCCTCCATGGTCCTTGCCAGACACCGTCTATTTTCCACCTGATGAACATGGCACAGGCTCCAATATTCGGCTGATTGGTGTTGTTTCCAACCATACCAAAGCTGAGCATGTGGTACTTGTCCGTATCTATGTAATCTGTGCGATCATTTGGTATGGCAAGGTTTATTTCACCTATGAACTCGTAGGTTATTGGATCATAGTTAATCAAACCCTCGAACATTCCGCTTACCGAATCAGTCCAACCTGTTGAAGTGTTCCAGTTCTCTGCAACTGCTTCAATATCATCGGTGTTCCAGTCGTTGCTGCCGCCCTCGGTCATATCCCATGCATCATCCCTTACATGTGTTGCGTAATCACGGGGCTTCACCAGCACTGTCACCGTGGCAGTGTTGTCCAGAGGGTCTTCCCCCGAAATCGTAGCAGCAATTATCTCTATACTATGAGCGCCTATGTCACCTGAATCGGTATTCCATGTGATGACTGCCGAAGTGCTGTCAGGCTCGTAGTCCCCGGATAGTCCTCCAAGGCTAATTACGTCAGATCCGATTATTACAGGATTAACTCCGGAACGATCGATGAAAGTAACCATCACATTACCGGTAGCCTCCGTACCCATATTGTAGAATGTAGCCCCCAGATTAAGGTTTGTACCTGCCTTGCAGTGAAGCTCTCTTCTTCTGCTGAAGAGTCCCTCTGAATAGCAGAAAACATCGGGAGAGGTAATCCTGAGATCAGCCTGGATAGCGGAAGTAAGATCAACGAACTCCAGCAGGCGGCTTTCTCCAGCTGCCAGAGTATCGTCGAAGAAATACCAGTCCCGGTATCCTTCCTCAATCGGAACAAGACAACGCCTGCTGTGATCAAGAGCGTCTTCGAAAAGATATGGATTTCCGGGACTTCCAGGAAGTTGAGTACCCTGAATACTGATATCCACTGGAATTTCGTCGGTATTACCCATGTAATATTTTCCACAGAATCTATTCATGTAGAATAAATATGCATGATCGTTACTTTCGTTGTAGAAAACCCTGATTCGGGGAGAAACGAAATCGTCCAGAAGACCCGAGTCAGGGACAGTGATCTCCGCCACATCCCAGTAAGCGGTGCCATTCTCCTCCCACCACCAGAGATCGTACATCTCGGGTGCTATCCATGCTATCTGACCGAAAGTATTCCCGAGACTGTTGAAGAGGTTGCCGTAGGCTCCGAAGAGCCATTCGAAGAATGCCTCATCCTCCTTAGGATCATCTCCCGGTACAATCGGAGGATCGCCAACCTCGTAAAGAGGATCGAAGCCATCGCTGAAGGGGGGAAGCTCACGCGGGTCAGCGTATTCGTACTTGTCCTCCCAGTCACCCGTATCAGGCCAACGCCCGGTATACACCCAGTCCTCATAGGGGGCATCGAAAGGAATGTGATGCATGTCCAGCAGTGAGCTGGAAATAAAATTGTTATCGCCGTCCGGATTGCTCGGATCCTCGATATAACTCGTCAGAGAATAGGGAAATATGGCTTTAGCCTGGTGGAGCAGCGCGAGGTTACAAAGCATCAGGAACTCCTGTGGAGCGGGAGTGCGATGGTTGTAGGAATTGTAATCAAGGTTGCCTGACTCATCCCGTACACGGGGGCCACCGGCGTCACCAAAGGTCTGGGGATAGAAGAAAACCGGAACATCGTACTCACTTGCGGGAATCACCGTTGAATCGATGCCCTCCTCGAAGTGGTCTATAAGGAAGAGCCAGTCATCGTCGCACATGGTTGTCGTTGAAGCATGGATAATGTCAACATACCGAAATGGGTAGTAGTCGAAACAGATGAAACCAGGATAGTTAGGCAAAGGAAGAGGAATTTGACCATCTTCCGGCGGGCCCTGGTACATGGCCTCGCAGAACGCCCTGACCGAGATCGCCTGCCTGGCCATTGTACCGTAGTTACAGCCACCATAACCGGTGTATTCACCAGGAAGAATGGTGTGCAGGAGCGAGAAGTTGATGGTGGTGGGGATGGCGTTGGTGATGTTGGTTTCCGCCAGGTACTTCTGCCATGAGAAGATGCTGGCGGGTTCGACTTCCGAGAGAGCCGGAACAGCGGGATTCTGAGTGTTATCCCACTGCTGGGTATACATATTGGGAATCCAGTCATTCCATACCTCGTCGTCTAAAAACATGTGTTTCCGCTGCGTTGAGGGAACCTCATCGTAAACATCGTAGAACCAGAGAGCGGGGTAGTCAATAGTATAGTTAGAAAGCTCATCTATGACCGTGGTGGTTATTGAGTAATCCTCACCTTCGAGCATCTCCTGTGCGGTGGACGTGTTGTGGGGGTAGTACCATTCTGACTGGTCTTCGTTGCAGCTGGTCTGCCCGAAACAGCTGCCCGAGGTCAGGGAGAAGTCTGTCCACCTGAACCAGTACGAAGTCGGGGGATTCCATTTGATGAAGTACTGAGAAATCTCCCTCGGTGCCAGCACGAGAAGCATACCGGCTTCGCCACAGAGACCCATGAAGGTCTGGTTTACCGGTTCCGCCGCAGGACCTTCCACCTCCACACCGTCGAAATGGAGCCAGGAGAGTTCACACAGGAAAGGAAGCTTGAGGCCTGAAAAAATACCGTAGATACCGCTTGCACGCATTCCGATTATTGGAATGGAGTTAGCGGAAGGCGTTTCCGCCAGAAGAGATGCGGAAAACGCAAGGAGTATGATAGTTACAATTATTATTCGGGGGGGGGGGTATTTTGACATCATCATGGGTCCTCTCTATTTCGTGGTGCGTAACTGAGTTCCGCACAAGTTTTCATTTGCTCTTCAAAGAAATCCAATAAATCTCACTCAGTCGTAATACACTGTCTTCTATGATGATAACAAGAACATTAGTGTACCGTCAATATCAATTTTCGATAGGAATATCGATACCGGATACACCCTCACATAGTTTCGGACGTGCGATTTTCTACAGCGTATAAACCTGATACCTCCAAAGAGAGGATCAGTCGTAGTGGCTGGGTTTCAATGGACTAGATACTACAGATTTAAACTCCTGTAAAGCCCGTTACAGCGGACGGGCGAGAATCACTACATCGCAGGTTTCGCGGTACTCACCCGTATCTTCAGCTCTGGAGTTCAGGTATATGATGTACCTTCCAACAGGAAGCCTTCCTCCGTTCTCTCCGGTTCCGTTCCAGGTGACGATTTTCGATAAACCGCACATCTCCCCGCGGAGCAGCTGCAGAAGAAGCCTGCCCTGAACGTTGTAAATCTCCAGGGTAACTTCATTCTCCGGATACTGGAAATTCATCTCTATTGTAAGAATATCGTCTCTGCCGTCTCCGTCCGGGGAGAAGGGGTCGGGGTAGTAATCCAGGAATTTTCCGGAGCCGCCACCTTCACTGACCGAGCAGCTGTTTTCTGTGCCGGGTGTACCTCCGGTCGAGCAGCTGGTCCAGCTTGAGGATTCGTACCCGTTGAAATCCGGGTTCATTTTTTCAAGGCTTTCACCGGAGGAACCTCCCCAGGCGTCATCGTATGGAACGTAATCCATTACGCACAGGACTGAATCCCGTAACATGAGAATATCCGCCCATTGCTTGCCCTGTTGAGTATTGTTGTTCAATACAGGCCAGCCCCCCGGCTGCAATATGGGGCATCGAACATCAGGCCAGATCGCCCGGAAAGCGGAAGAATCGGAAACAAGAACTGCGAAGCTGTCTGGCTGTATTGTTATGCTATCGCTACAGAAGACGTAACGATCCTTTGAATCTTCGAAAGTCCAGCCGATGAGCTGAACAGGGCTTGATGATCTGTTCAGGATTTCCACCCATTCAGGATTGCCGGGGGAGGGGCTGTACATGATCTCATTGATAATAACCGGTCCCGGCTCGTTCCAATAGCAGGATGTGGAATCGTCGAGTGGGAAGGAATCATTCTGGCAGACAGCCAGTGCGATAAGAAGCATATCGCCGCTACAGGAATTCCACTCGCAATCAGCCAGAACCGTATCTCCAGGAGCTACCTGACCGCAAACGTAACTTTGTATCAGTTCCCCGCTTGCCGGTGTACTGCTTTCATCGATATCCTCGTAGAAATAAACAGTCATAGCGTTTGCGGGTATAGTATCCGTTCCAGAATTGGTGAATGCCGCAAGAATATCAATGATCTCACCTCCGGGACCCATAGGCGGCGTGCATTCCATTCCTGCGGCAGAGGCGTTCACTCCTTCAATGATAAAAGGAGGGGGACTGCCTGGCGACGGACCTTCGGGTGAAGCGAACCAGTTATCCTCGTGATCCGGTTCTTCCGCCTGCTTCCTCTGAACGCTGTTGTCTTCCCCCGGATCAAATGGAATTCCATCAAGCCCGTCATCATCACGGTTAAGCGGATCATCGTGATCCAGAGGTGTTCCATATGTGGACATTACATCGGCTGATGCTGTACCAGATGACGAGTAGAGTGTAATAGGATCATTCTGCGTGAGCCCGTCTCCCAGAGTGGTGTTTCCGGTAGTGAGAATCACAGTTCCAGAGGGAAAATCGTAGGGCTGACTACAATCTGTATATTCCCGGTCAAGGATTAAGGCGTAGCAGTCCTGCAGAATATAGGGTGATTTCAGTGCATCGGGATCCTGGAGAATCCCGATCTCATCGTTCCATGATACTATCTCATCAAGAGCGTCTCCGTCAGTGAAAGTGCACCCTGCGATGTCAAAGACACCTGGTCCCGGGTAGTATATTTCGATGTACTCGTTATGATCCTCCGAGGAGGGATTACAGAGAACTTCTGTCACCACAAGTGGAATTCCTTCTCCCGATCGGAAGTTTACAAGAAGGACATCGTTCTCCGGTACAATATCTCCTGGAAGATAAACCCCTGCAGCTGCAAGGTAGTACCCTGCGCAAGGGGCACTTACCGTTACAGTAATGGTATCGGTGCAGCCGGGGTAGAGGGAGTCGGTTGATACAATGCAGCATATTTCATCGGGTTGAGCAAGTGAATCTGCGTTGGAATCAATGAAGATGGTCACGCAAAGCCCGCATGCTGCGGATGTACCGCGGTTCGACACTACCGATGCTATCTGCAGGGGCTGCCCGGGAATGGGCTGGGCAGGTGTTAGAATGAGAGAATCGACTGCTGCGTCTGTCGTATCGGTGAATACTGCCGGGCACCCCGGTGTTCCCCCCTCGGGTGAAACAGCCCAGCAGTATTCCTCATCCGGAAGGTCTGATGATTTTCTTTCTACACTGCGATACTCCCCCGGATCGAAGGGTATGCCGTCAAGTCCGTCATCATCGCATAGAAGAGGATCATCGTATTGCAGTGGAGTGCCGTAGGTTGAAAGAACATTGATCTGAGCGGTTCCGAGCATGCTGTACAGAGTTACGGGGTCGTTGTCCGTGAGGCCGTTGCCAATGGTTGTGTTCTCAACGGTAAATACGAACGTTGATTCGGCAAGGTCGTACTCCTGCACACCTGAGGTGTACTCCGGATCCATGACAAGCCCGTAGTGTCCCGCTGGTATGCAGCTGCCGTACATAGCATCCGGGTCGATGAGAAGTGCCTCGGACCATTCGGTGATGCAGTCAAGGGCATCACCGTCTGTGAAGAAGCACCCGCAGACAGGGAAGATTCCGGGACCGGGGTAGTAGATCTCTATGAATTCACCCTTGTCCTCATCAAGAGGATTGCACAGAACCTCCGTAATCACCGGATTGATTCCGCCGCCAACTGCAAGAACAGATGATGCAAAATCGTCTTCAGGGTATTCATCTTCCTGTACATCTGAGAGAGCGGAGGGAATGAACCAGCCCTGCTCAAGCGATAGATAAGTGCTTAGAGTTTCGGTATATCCGGGTTGAAGGACGGTTGCTGAGAACTCCGCGAGGATTTCATCCGGGGATGCAATTGAGTCGCCCTGGCTGTCAAGGAATAGAATAAGTGCACCTGATGATGGAGCGGTGTTTCCGGTGCATGTGAAAGAAGCGTTGAACTGGAACAGTTCGCCCGGTGATGGCTCTGAAGGAACCGTCCATACACTGTCGCAGGAGATGTTCAGGGTATCGGGAGGCGCCTGGGCCTGGGAGCCCGGGGTTCCGCCTTCAGGACCCGCCAACCAGTTGCCTTCCTGGTCAGGCGAAGCCCAGGGGAAACGTTCTACAGTTCTGCCCTCTCCGGGATCGAAGGGTATGCCGTCAAGACCGTCATCGTCCCTGTTCTGCCAGATATCAGAAGGTTCAGGTGTTCCGTAGGTGCTTACTGCATTGCTGTCCGCGGTTCCAGCCGGACTGAATAGAGTGAGAGGGTCCGATTGCGCTGCAAGACCGTTACATATGGAATGGTCTGCGGTTGTCAGTATTAATGTTCCGGCGGGTATCTCATACACCGGAGCATCCGGATAATCCAGTTCAAACACCAGAGCGAAACCAAAAGGAGGGATAGTATCCGTTCCAAGGATCATACCGGTATGGGGGAAAGGCCCGTGAATCCCTTCATCCCAGGGAAGAAGTTCATCAAGAGCATCGCCGTCTGTGATTGAAAATCCTGCGAGACAGAGGGGGTCTGACGAGGGATTGAATATCTCAACGAATTCTCCGGAAATCTCAAAGAGCGGGTTAGGTGCGATTTCAGTTATTACGGGATACTGTGCCATCATTGCGATCTGAAGGATTGCGTAAAATACCATATCCCCTTGAGTTTATGCGAAAAAACAGTGATCTGTCAAGCTCAAATCGGATTCCGAAACTTATATTCAGACGGGAATCGATGGAATTGTCCTCTGAAGTACGATGGCATGGGGTTCCAGGAGTAACTTGGGGTTCATGGGTTACTGAAATATGGAGAGATAGCAGGGTCAGCAAGTGTCATGCAGAGGAATATGCTGCTACGATGGCGGTCTATTAGCGGTATGCTGCTTTAAAGGTTAGAGTGTTTTACCCCTCGAGAAGATCGCATGCAAGGGTAACCCTCATACAAGCTCCATATATCGATCAAAGAAAGCATCTGGTCCATCTTCAACTGTGGCAATCAGTAATCTCCGTCCCAGTGCTTTATCGATCCGGTCGGCCATTGAAGCTCCTACTCGGTACCAGAGCCGGTCTCCTGTAGACATCCTTCCAAGGATTTCCCAATCCTCATTCTCGATTGGACGTTCCCCTTCATCCAAAAGACTTCTGTAAATACTGAAGAACTCCTTTTCGTAAAAATACATTCGCTCGGAGTTCAGCAGGGCTTCGTAATCGGAGTCCCATTCCAATGCCCCCGTTTCGGTACGCCATCTCCTGGCAGCATGGACAGCAAGCCCTTCCAAATGTGTCAAATACTGTACAAGATATGCAAGATCGCTGATTGCCCTTGTATCTGCAAGCGCCGGAAGAGGATAGTACTTCTGAAAACCCGCATGGTGAATCTCATGAACGATGTAGAACCACAGCTCTTCTGGAGAGTTCTCCTGAAAATGCGGATGAGCAAGGTTGATACTTGCCTGACCTGCGATGGCAACTCCGATGTCATATCCTACAGTCAGATAGAGGACCGTCCCGGACAGAGCTCCAACTGGCAGTAAAGCTGCCGCCTCATTCCAGCAGCGGTGTTGAGAAGTGTGATCGAATTCTATCGATGACAGCCTGGTCCTTACCTCCTCAAGGTTGATATCCGATATGGAGGGGGAGGTAAGAAGCCGTTCCACCAGTTCAAAAGGATCGACCAGGTCACCGGAAAGGGATACTCTCCGGGAATGAGCTGCAAGATGCCGTGCCGCGTCCGTCTCCGCAATGTCATTAAGTAATTCCCTGTCTTCCGTTTCCAGAAAATCAAGCGCAAGATATGCAAACGTCGAATCTACCATGAGAGGAGTCATCGGGTTTTCCAAAAGTTCAGCCTGATGTCAGACAATTTCTTCCCGATGCTTTGCTTTTATACATAAGAGCGTCTGCTCTTTTTATAAGGCTTTCAATATTGTCATTATCCTTGATGAGTGTGGCTCCTATAGAAATTGTGACAAACAGTTTTTCATCTTCATGAATAATGTAGGAGGATTCTATAAGTGATCGAAGTCTGTTTCCGATCAGTTCCAGGTCTTCAATGTTTACATTATGAATAATCGCAATGAACTCCTCGCCTCCCCATCGTCCGTAAAGGTCAAATGGCCTGGCATTGGCAACGAATGTGTTCGCGACAAATTTTAGAGTATCATCGCCTGTAATATGGCCGTAGAAGTCATTGATATTTTTGAAATTGTCGATATCTATGAATAGGATACCAAATGCTGAATTGTAACGTTTATGCTGTTCCAGTCTGCTCCCGATTTCTCTTTTGATATAATTTCTGTTTGGCAGCTGAGTGAGGTTATCAAGAAGAGCGAGTTTTTCGAGTTCTTTGACCCTCAGCTCATTGGCTGTCTGATCATTGATCTTTGAAAACAATTCTATCCCGCCGATGATACTGCCATCTTTATCGGTTAATGTAGTAACACGGATTGATACAGGTATTCTGTGGCCGTCCTTGTGGTGAATGTAGAGTTCAATTTCGCGAGGTTTTCCATCAAGAATGGTTGCTTCGAGAGGGCAGCAGGATCCGGTACAAATATTATCCCCATCAATATCGACATGGGTCAGTATATGATCGGAACAGGATTTGCCAACAACATCCTCGGCAGTGAATCCGGAGATCCGTTCAGCAGCTTTGTTCCAGTATGTTATGACCCTGTCACAATTTACAAAATATAAACCATCGTACAGATTATCAATGATACTTTCAAAAGAACCTATTTTCAAATCCATGCAGCCTTCCTTACAACCTGATTGAATCTTGAAATATTAATGTCAGATGTCCAGGATAGTCTCCGCAATCGATTCCAGACCCCCAGTTTGCCAGCCCAGGGGGGAGGATGAAAGCGGTAATTCGAATGTGGTTGGCTGATCGGACGGCATATTGATTGTTACGAAGGCTATGGCTTTGTTCTGGATAATCTGGATGCTGTCTATTGTCATTGTGCTTCCGTTGATAGTCTGATGGTGTCCGGGTGATGATATGAGCATTTCAAGTACAGCGGTGCTGTTCCAGAATTCGATTTCATTCGGAGCAGCTTCAAGACGGAAGGATGCGAAGAGTTCTCCAAGTTCTAACGGGGTCAGCGTTTTCATGGTGTCAAGGTACTCACTGCAGATCCGAAGTATACTTTCAGAGCAGGACGGAGTGAGAGTGCTCAGAAGAGTGTGAGGGGAACCATCCTGAATTGCGCTCCAGGTGTCCAGTATTGCCTCTTCAGGTGTGTTTGCGCTGAGAAGCGTCAATGTCAGAATGATCCCCTGCAGCATGATCTACTGTATTATCTCGTAAGTGACAGATACTTCTACAGTAATCGAATAGGCTCCCGGTGTAACCGGTGGTGATTCCGCGTAGTATCCAAGACCGCCGCCGTAATTATCGTAGGCCATTCCGGATGCCGGGTAATAGTTAGTCCATTCACTGATGCTGGTAATTTCGCCAAGTGTTACTCCGAAATTATCCGCCAGCTGCTCGGCTTTTTCCCTTGCATGTTCAGATGCCCTGCTTCTTGCTTCTTGGAAGAGGGAAGCTGTGTCTTCAACGTAAAAGGATATGCCGTTAATGGAGTTGGCCCCTGCATACACCACAGCTGCGAGTACATCACCCACGGAGCTGATATCCCGGATATCCGCTTTTACGTAATGGTTCACTACATATTCCATTTCACCGGTGTACTCGTAATCGTAATCGTCCCAGACCTCCTGAACCCAGAGGCTGTAGCTGGTGGTCTGCATGTCTGCACCCGCTACACCTTCGGCACGAGCAGCTGCCATTGCAGCTTCGACCATCTGTGCAGCGTCGTTTACTGCTTCACCAGGGTCTGACCGTGTAATATTTACACCGAATACTACAGATGCTACATCAGGTTCTGCACCCGCGGTACCTGATCCTGAAGAACTTATCGTAGCAGGATATTCCCAGTACTCCTGTCCAATTGCCATGCCGGTCATCGCAAGGACGACCAGAAGCAGAATAATCCCGGTTCTTTTCATGTCTCATTCCCTTCATTTCATGCTGTACACTTGTTCGTGCTTCTAATACAATTAATGCGGTGAAGTTATTCCCCGATTATCTTCACCATAACACGTTTGCGGCGGCGGCCATCGAACTCACCATAGAAGATCTGTTCCCACGGGCCAAGGTCCAGCTTTCCATCGGTGACCGCTACAACTACTTCCCTCCCCATTATCTGCCGCTTGTGATGGGCATCTCCATTGTCTTCACCCGTTCTGTTATGTCTGTATCGAGAAGTGGGTTCATGCGGTGCAAGCTGTTCGAGCCATTCATCGTAATCCTGAATGAGGCCGGATTCATCGTCATTTATGTAAACACTTGCGGTTATGTGCATTGCGTTTACAAGGCAGAGGCCTTCCTTGATGCCACTTACCCGCAATTCCTTGTCAACTGCCGATGTAATATTGATATAACCTCTCCGATTCGGAGTGTTGAACCAGAGGTACTCTCTATGTGATTTCATATCTGCTCCCGGTAAGGTAAGACCTCATTATCGTCAGGTATATCCATCTCTATCTTTACAAGTTCCCAGCATAGATATGGTCTAGAAAGTAATAACCTTATCGCATTCAAGTGACCACCGAGCAAATTCCTTCATATTGCTTAAATGAACACCGTCGATAAAGTCCAGAGTATCAATCCCGCGCGATTCTGAACATCCAATACAGGATCTGATTTCTCCACCTTTGCTAATGACAGATTTTAACATTCTTTCTATGTTATAATATCCGGCAGGAGTCTCTGCTCAGGTAACCCGCAGAACACGGCATCTGCAAGCAGGAATATCTTGACTTCCGCTTCGGCATTCTCTTTCTGGATCGCCATCGCCAATCTCAGAGCATTGAAAGCCTTCTCTGTTCCGTAGGGGGCATCGTTGATTATTATTAGGATCTTCAAACTCCTCCTTCTTCCCAGTCAGGTAAAACTTCGTTGTCACCGAGTATATCCATTTCTAACGCAACAAGTTCCCAGTTAGGGTTATATAAGAGTTTCTCAGCTTTGTCCAGTGATCTTCTGATCCCGGCTTCAGTGCCTGAGATGAAAACAGCCATAAGCCACCCGCGCTGAATGAGGTTTGAAGGACCAATCTGTGCAACGGAGAATCCCATGTTGGAAAGTCGATCTTTCAGGGAATGCAGATGTCCCCTTCTGTCTTTGAGGGTTCTGCAGCCCCTGAAAAATAACTCAACCCTGATAATGCCCAGGTAGTAGTCAATCTTCATAATAACGGATGAACGTAATCCATTCCAATTCTTACCGACATATTCCCTCCAGATTAATAAGAATTATTGTAATATGAAGATAATACAAGGATGGGTTGAGGCAATGCAGCCCTATTTGTTATCAAGCTGGAGAAAGAGAGCTGCAAGAGGGGGTAGCGTAAGGGTGAGTGAGTGAGGAAGGCCATGCATACCGTAGGGTTTCGAGTGGACTTTTCCGAGGTTGCCCTTACCGGAGCCGCCGTAGATATCTGAGTCTGTGTTAAGGATTTCGGTATACATACCCTCCTGGGGTACTCCAATAAGATAATTATCACGCATCACCGGGGTCATGTTGAAAACACATACAACGTGGCTCCCTTCACCAGAGTTTCTGAGGAACGAAACAACGGTTGCCTGCGTATCGCTGAAATCTATCCATCTGAAGCCTTCCGGGCTGCAGTCAAGCCTGTGGAATGATGAGTTTTGCATGATTAACTTGTTCAGATCGCTAACAAATGTTCTTAGTCTGGAGTGCTCATCGTACTGGAGAAGATCCCAGTCAAGCTCGGTATCGTGATTCCATTCGTTCCACTGACCGAATTCGCTTCCCATGAAGAGGAGCTGCTTCCCCGGATGTGCCCACTGGTAGGCAAGAAGGAGCCTTAAATTGGCGAACTGCTGCCACCTGTCTCCCGGGCACTTGCTGAGAAGTGATGATTTGCCGTGAACCACTTCATCGTGCGAGAAGGGCAGTATGAAATTCTCGCTGAAGGCGTAAAGGAGTGAAAAAGTCAGTTTGTCCAGATGGTGCTTTCGGTGAACGGCTTCATGCCCGAAGAAATTCAGCGTATCATTCATCCAGCCCATGTTCCATTTGAATGTGAAACCAAGTCCTCCATATTCAACAGGAGTTGTAACTCCAGGCCAGGCGGTACTTTCTTCGGCTATGGACATGACTCCAGGAAAATCTTTCGCGATCAAGGAGTTAAGCGTTTTCATAAACTCTATCGCCCCGTAGTCCTCTCTCCCCCCGTATTCGTTTGGTATCCACTCACCATCCTTGCGGGAATAGTCAAGGTAGAGCATTGAGGCTACTGCATCCACTCGTAATCCATCGATATGGTACTTCTCCAGCCAGAACAGACCGCTGGCTACAAGGAAGTTCCTCACTTCCTTTCTGTCGTAATTGAAAACAAGGGTGTTCCAGTCGGGATGGGTTCCTTTTCTCGGGTCTTCATGTTCGTAAAGACATGTTCCGTCGAACCTGGCAAGACCGGTTGCATCAGAAGGGAAATGAGCAGGTGCCCAATCAAGGATAACACCTATATCAGCGTTATGGCACCTGTCGACGAACTTCTGGAAATGCTCCGGTTTTCCAAGACGGCTGGTAGGAGCGAAGTAGCCAATGGTCTGATAACCCCACGAGCCGTCAAAGGGATGTTCCATTACGGGCAACAGCTCTACGTGTGTAAACCCGAGTTCTTGTATGTACGGAATCAGTTCATCCGCCAGTTCATCCCAGGATGTAAAATCTCTCCAGTCAGGTGATCCCTTCCAGGAGGGGCTGTGCATCTCGTAAATGGACAGAGGGGAGCTGATAGGGTTCCATCCTTCTCTCTTTTTCATCCAGGAGGAATCCGTCCACTCGTAGAGATTGATATCTGTTACTACTGATGCTGTTCGGGGGCGGAACTCAGCTGCAAGAGCCAGAGGATCTGATTTCTCGATGATTTCTCCAGCATTGGTTCGAAGCGAGTACTTGTACAGGTCTCCCGGGGAGATCCTCGGAATGAAGAGCTCCCAGACTCCTGTAGCACCTCTACAGCGCATGGGATGGCGTCTCCTGTCCCAATCGTTCCAGGTGCCGATAACGCTCACTGAGGACGCGTTAGGTGCCCATACGGAGAAAAGAACCCCATCTGTGTCTCCCGCTTTCCATACCCTTGCTCCGAACTTGTCGAAGAGCCTGTAGTGGTTTCCCTCGGCAAGAAGGTGCAGGTCCAGCTCCCCCAGCTGCGGAAGGAAGCTGTAAGGATCGTTTGTTTCCCAGGATGAATTGCCTGCAAAAAAGGTAAGTGTATAGGAAAAGGGTTCCGCCTCCGGCTCGGATGTCCAGACGAACAGCCCCGTACCCGTAATCCTGTTCATCCTGAGCGGTTTTCCATTCTCTATCCTGATTGAAGCTTCGTCAGCGGCGGGACAGAACGCTCTTACCTCGATTCTGTTACCGTTATCCTGGCCCAGGGGATGCATTCCGAGAAGCATGAAAGGGTCAGTAAGAGTAGCGTTCTCAATGCTCGATATCTCTGCACCTGTAAGAGTAGTTTTTGTCTTCACTACAGTATGATAATCATTCCGAGGCCAAGGAGCAGAAGGTAACCGAGGGAATCTGTGAAGGCGGTGAGAAGGATGTTGCTTCCGAGGGCGGGATCCCTTCCAAGCGCTTTAAGCACCAGCGGGATGGCTGCTCCAAGCAGACCTGCAAGGGCCATATTGCCCACTATGGCAAGGAAGATGACAAGGCCAAGCAGAAGGGGGTCTGTGCTTCCAGGGAAGAGAATGCCCACCAAAGAGGCCACCGATCCAGCGACAAGCCCAAGAAGAAAACCTACTCTGGCCTCCTTGAAAATAGCTCTCAGACTGGATGAGAATTCCATTTCCCCAAGAGCTATACCTCTCGTTATTACAATGAGGGACTGGTTACCCGTATTACCACTCATTCCGGCCACGATAGGCATGAAAGCAACCAGGGTTGCCACGGACTCGATAGTTCCCTGAAACGCCCGAACAACCGTGGATGCCACGAATGCGGTGAAAAGATTGACCCAGATCCAGGGGAAACGCTGTCTGAAAGCAGTTGAAACAGGGCTGAATATTCGGTCTTCTTCAGAAAGACCTGCCATCCTGTACATGTCTTCAGTAGCCTCTTCCTCCATAACATCGATAAGACTGTCACCCGGTATAACTCCAATCAACCTGTGATTGTCATCCACAACGGGGATAGCCATGATATTGTACTTTCTGGATAGTGATGCCGCTTCTTCACGGTCGGAATTTCCGTTTACCGTAAAAGGATCCGCCATCATGATGTTTCTTACAGCCGTACCATGCGGACAGGTTATCAGCCTTCTGAGGGGAATGACACCGGCGAGCCTGTCATCATTGTCTATAACGTAAATATAGAATGGAACATCCACATCTTCGCTCTGTTCACGGATCGTATCCACTGCCTGTTCAGCGGTGATATCTGTTCTAATTGACATATAGCTTGTGCTCATCCAGTATCCGGCGGAATCCTCTGGATATATGAACAATTGCTCTATTCTGTCTCTTTTAAGAGGGGGGAGCAGCTGCATTATCTCGTCTCTACGGTCCTCAGATACTGCTTCTAGGAAAAGCAGGGCATCGTTGGATTCCAGAGATAAAAGAAGTTCAGCGGTACGATTGTCCTCAAGTCGCTCAATTACTTCAAGCAGTATGCCTTCAGGAAGTTCCATGAGCACCTTATCGGCCAATTTCTGGGTGAACAGTATTTCTACAAGGAGCGTTGCCTCCTGTGGTGTAAGAATGCCGAAGAGGTCCGCTATGTCCGCAGGGTGCATTTTCTTCAGAACAAGAGCTGCTCGGTTGCGAGCTCCACTTACGATAAGCTTCCTGAGGTAATCACCATGTTGCTGGGTTATAGGCATCTTTCACCTCCTGCGTATTTTTTAAGGTTCTGTGGAAGCTAATTGATACGGCTTTTCTGTCAATGGCATAGCTATATATCTCCGAAGGCTATATCAAGGGCATTATAAAGAAAAACCGGGAGCAGTTCAGGCTGCTCCCGGTACGAAAATTGAAAGGCTGGGCTAGAAACCCAGATTGAGAAGCACATATAGCATAAACCAGATACCTACGATTATGCCTAAAAGCCCGAGTATTCCCTGTTTCGCGGCAAGTTTCGCCATCATCTCATCAATTTTGGCTTTTGCATCTTCGGAACCGACGAAGGTTTTGATGACTCCGATTCCGAGAAGCAGACCAAGGACGAGAGTAAGAAGAGCGACGAGGATCAATGTGATAACACCGATTGGGAATACGCTAAAGAAGCTGAAGTATCTGAAAGTCTGAAAAACCTTGATAAGTCCCCAGACGGCAGAACCCGCACCTATCCAGCCCTGGTAAGGAGCAATTTTCGCGATGATCTCTTTTGCTTCAGGTTTTTTGGAAATGATCAGATTGGGCGCTGCAAGGATGCCCAGGAGAGCAAGCCATAAACCGGTGAACCAACTCATTTCTACCTCCCATTTTTGTTAACTGATTCCTTCAGAAATGAACCAGTTTCAAGTAATACCAATAACAGATAACATCGTACATCAATTGGAATATTCACAAATTATTCTTATTAGCAAGTCCCAAAAAAACTGGGAGCTGTGCTCAATGAAAATTATTACTGGCCGATTCACTGATGTCTGAACATCGCAGAGAAAATGGATGGAACCTTTTCAGGATTGATCATATATATGACATAGTAACAGTTAACGTTGTATCCTGATTGATTATGATGGATATTGATCTTATCGAATATTGACACGCTGGAACTTGAAGGGTAGCATTGGCATTAATCAGTAAAACGATTAATCCACTATACATGGGAGACAAACTGTGTACGAGAATTCACTCACTGAAAAAAGACTGTTTTCCAGGGCAAGTGTTGAATGCGAACTTTCAGTAGGCCCTGCGAACATGTCCATGCTTCCCGCTACTGTCATAAATATCAGCGCCTCAGGTATATACTGCGTCTGTTCCAGGAGTATAGGTGAGCTTTCAAGGGTAAACATCATTCTGCGTATAAACGGTGGAGAAGATATACCGGCAAGATCAGTAGTGATCAGAGAAGAAGAGCTCTCCGATGGTTCCTACGGAGTAGGTCTCTTTTTCACAAGAATCACAGAACGGGGAAGAGAAATAATTATCGAATACACATCCGACATTGAATCAACTGGTTGATATCATGAAAATAATACTTGCAGCAATCTTATTATTGGCATTTTCCATTTCCAGTGCGACGAAATACGCAGGAGAATTCCTCTACGTGGGTGCCGGTGCAAGGGCACTGGGCATGGGAGGAGCCTTCTGCGCCGTTGCAGATGATGCCTCTGCCGGGTACTGGAACTCATCCGGACTTCATCTGATCGATGGTCAGGAAGCCCAGTTCATGCATTCTGAGCGATTCGGCGGAATAGTCATGTACGATTACCTTGGTTATGGAAGGTCCGACGGTTCAACCGGCCTTGGCGCAAGCCTTTTCAGGACGGATGTCGGAGATATAATGAACACAAACAATCTTCCATACTACGATACCGGCTCAGATGGAGTATTCGGTGTTGATGGAACCGGTGAACCTGGAGATGCGGGTAACGACGATTACGATGCCATAACAAACCCGGACGGTACTGAGGGCAACGGTGTGTGGGACCCCAATGAAGAAATAATATTAGATGAGGGAAGCTTAACATACGGAAGCGGAGTGGACTGGGCCCTCTATCTCTCATGGTCGAGGAAACTCAATTCGGTGTTTTCGGTCGGAGCTTCCGTAAAAGTCATAAGAAGGGGATTGATGGATAACAGCGCCTTCGGCCTGGGTCTTGATATCGCCGCAAGATATCAGCCTTCTGAGGCTGTTTCCATTGGACTCAACCTGCAGGATGTACCAGTTACTCAACTGTTCTGGGATACGGGTAACAACGAGAGCATTCTCCCAACCGCCAAACTTGGTCTGGCTGTAATATGGCCGCTTTCCAAGTTTGCGACTGTAGCTACCATTGCAGCAGACGGGGATTTCAGATTCGAGGGAAGGGAGTATTCCGCACAGTACAATTTCAGCGGGATAAGCCTGGACACCCATATCGGAGCTGAGTTCCTGATTAAGGATCTGGTAGCTCTGAGGATAGGTTCTTCGGAAGGTTCAATGACTGCAGGACTGGGGCTGAAGTTCGGTTTGATGAACCATCCCGTAAGCCTTGATTACGCCTATCTCAGTCATCAGGATCTTGACGCCACACACAGGATGTCACTGGGTGCGGGATTCTGATATCGCAGATAACCGCTTTTTTTCATATTCCTGAAGATATATGAGATAAGTATGCCGCACCTTGAAGAAACCATAAGAAAAACGATTCATCTTGGATCTTCAATATTCCCAATAGCTGTGATAATCGTATATGGCCTGTATCCGGATGATGGAAGACTCTACCTTTCAGGTACCCTTGCTGTAATCACGATCATTCTGCTAATCTTTGATATTCTGAAGGCCAGGTTTAAGCCCTTCAAGAGCTTCATTATGAGATTCTTCGGTAAAGTTCTAAGAGAGAACGAGCTGGAAGGCGGTATGACAGCTTCCACAATTGTAGTCGCGTCGGCTGCTTTTACAATATTCATATTCCGCGAGGAAATAGCGGTTGTTTCCCTTCTCTATCTCAGCCTGGGAGACAGCGCGGCAGCCCTTGTAGGCAAGCATTTCGGAAGGATCAAACTCGTTGGGAACCGAACCCTGGAGGGAAGTCTGGCAGCCCTTAATACCTGCCTTATCGTCAGCCTTTTCGCTCTCTGGGCTTCACCGGATTTCGGATGGTATTTTACACCGCTCACCCTTCTGGTCGGTTCTGTGGTCGCTACAATGTCGGAGCTCCTGTACCTGCCGCTGGACGACAATTTCCGGATACCAGTCTTTGCCGGGCTTGCGATGGAACTGATACTTCCAGGTTAGAATGAGCATGACTTTTTACATAAATGCATACGGCTGCCAGATGAACGTCCATGATTCGGAAATAATCTCCGGTATCCTTGAATCGGAAGGATTTTCATCGACTGTAGATCCTGAATCTGCCGATGTTATTCTGCTCGTGTCGTGCGCTGTCAGGGAACACGCTGAAACAAGGGTGCTGGGCCGACTGTCTCAGCTGGGAGGCTGGTGGCGGGACAGAAAATCCGGGAAACCTCTGATGGTTCTATGCGGATGTGTCGCCCAGGAACACGGTAACGACCTTCTCGAGAGATTCTGCGATCTTGACCTTGTAGTAGGACCTGACTGCTACAAAGATCTTCCCGGGCTGATCAGAGGATCTGCCAGAAAAAGTGCTGTAGATTTCAGGGAGGGTGACTATACGGGAATAGAACCCGTGAGAACTGCGTTTCCGAGAGCTTACGTTACCATTATGCGCGGCTGCGATAATTTCTGCTCATATTGCATTGTACCATACGTCAGAGGCAGGGAACACAGCAGAAAAAGCGATGCGGTACTAAGTGAGATCGCAGCTCTTTCAGAAAGCGGATACGGGGAGATTACTCTCCTTGGCCAGAACGTGAACTCGTACCGTGACGGAGAAACTACGTTTCCTCTGCTGCTGCGGAAGGTTGCCTCACATGCGCGAAGTTCCTGGATAAGGTTTGTAACCAGCCACCCGAAAGATCTCGACCTGGAAACGGTAAGAGTAATGACTCGGGAGGAGAACGTCTGCCGATACCTTCATCTGCCCGTCCAGTCCGGAAGCGATGTAATTCTGAAGAAGATGAACAGGGGGTATTCCATACAGGAATATCTTGAAACAATAGGTATTCTCAGGGATTCCATGCCGGACATAGTTCTTTCAACTGATGTAATTGCAGGATTTCCCGGTGAATCTGAAGAGGATTTCAGGAAGACGGTAGACCTTCTTGAAAAAGTAAGGTTCGATAACGCTTTCCTGTTCAAGTACAGTGAACGCTCGGGAACCTCTGCATGCAGCCTTGAGAACTCCGTGCCTGAAAAGGAGCGCCTTTCAAGGCTTAACCGTCTTCAGGAGCTTCAGAGAGCGATAACGATTGAGAAATCGGGAGAACTGCTGGGCAGAACCCATAGGATACTTATTACAGGAGCTGCGAAGAAACCCCGTCAACAGGCAGGAAGGACAGAAGGGAACAGGATGGTTATTCTGGAAGATACGGATTTCAGTCCCGGAATTTTCGTGAATGTTAGAATAACCAGAGCTGACGGCTGGACCCACTTCGGTGAGCCCTGCGGAACAGAGGTTAGCTGATGTCCCTATTCAAGAGTATCGAACAGTGGGGCAGGAGACTTATTGCAGCAACCATGAATATGAACGTACCTCAAATCGACAGGAACCTTCCCCTGCAGCCATCCAGGATACTTGTGATAAGAACCGATAACAGGCTTGGAAACCT
>JAGLOY010000106.1 GCA_023138735.1 Candidatus Aegiribacteria sp.
CTGGGACGGCTGTGATTCATCGGGGGGTGAAGCTCCCACAGGAACCTATATCATCAGGGGGATTCTTGAAGACAGGTCAGCAACGGTGAGGTTTGTGAAGCTATAACTCAATTGAGATTTGTTCAGTCGCGCTTGATCTCGGACATGAACGTTTGGGAGAAGGACCGGAAATCAGGGCTGGTGGTGGATATGTTTTCAGTGTCCCGCAGCCGGAGGGCAAGATCCCAGCAGGATAACAGTACATAACCTAAAAGCCTGTCGTCGAGTATCAATACGGATGGAACTATCTGCCCCGGGTATCCCAGGCGTAGTATGAACTTGTTTTCCGGCACCCGCTGAGGAGGCCAGACTGCAAATGTGAGTTCAAGACAGGGACCGGTTGAATCTTCCGTTCGAAAAAGAGCTTTCAGAAGTTCGAAATCCCCTCCAAGATGATGAACTGCAGACCTTATCTGATGATGGGTTCTGATGGAGTTCCGTGCGGGAGATGGAAGAGATGTTGTGAACAACGCCGGTTCATCCCTTGGATAACCAAGCTCCAGAAGAGCTGATGCTTCCGAAAGGCATGCTCCAAAACAGTTGGAAGCTACGTCAGGCGGTAGATATATGGAGGTATCGGTATTTGCGGAAAGCAGGTTCATCTGCCTGGACAATTGCTCAACCCTGCCGCCCGAAGGGCTTCTTGATATCTCACCCACATGGGTACGCAGGGCATTGAATCCCTGCATCCATACTTCGGAAGTTCTTCCACCACTCCAGATAGCCGTGTAGTAGAGGAGCCTGGAAATATCTAACGAATTAGTGAAATTTGATGGAAAAAGTATCATGCATTTACCGATCTTGGGTGATATTTGTCAACAACACCCCGCAGATAGGTAGTATCCACACTGGTATAGATCTCGGTGGTCTTGATATCAGCATGACCGAGCAGCTCCTGAACCACCCTTAAGTCAGCTCCTCCCCGCAGAAGATGGGTTGCAAATGAGTGCCTCAGGATATGCGGATGGATATGTTCCTTAATACCTGCCATTTCTGCGGATCTTCTAACAATGTTCCAGACTGTCATTCTGGAAAGGGGATTTCCCCTGTAAGTAAGAAAAAGAACTGGAGTTGACCTTCCATGAACCAGGAGGGATCTCGCCGTATCGATGTAGGATGAAAGCCATCTGACCGCAGCTCCTCCCAGCGGGACCAATCTTTCTCTGGATCCCTTTCCTATCGGTCTCACGAGAGCATCTTCCAGAAAGATCCTTGAAACGGTGAGGCTGGTGAGTTCACTCTCCCTCAGTCCTGAGCCGTACGCAAGTTCAAGCAGCGCACGATTTCTTGTGGAGATGGGAGAATCACCTTTCCAGACATCTATAAGAGCTGCCACTACCTCAACACTGACCGCATGGGGAAGCCTGACCGGCTGCCTGGGAGAATGAAGGAGCTCGGCAGGATTGTCGCTTCGCCGCCCGGATGACTGAACGAACCGGAAGAAGCCTCTGATGCTGGAGAGTTTTCTAACTATACTTACAGGTGAATAACCGGTGGACGAAAGAAAAGCCATATACTCTGCGATATTTGAAGTATCAGCCTCCGAAAGAACAACTCCGTTTTCGCTCAGCCAGGATTTGAAACGCTCCAGATCATTACTGTAAGCTTTGATCGTTCGCAGGGCAAGTTTCTTCTCCAGTGCTGAAAACTCCAGGTATGGATCCAGGCTTTCATCCATTCTTCGAAAGCCAAGCCTGAAAACCTGACCGCGAATTCACGGAGGGTAATCCTTCAGCCAGGTCACCTCTGGTGATAGATACCGTAACACCAAGGGAATTAAGTTCATGGGCTATCTTGATCGCCCTCTTATGATCTGCGCATGTCTCAAGGAGTGCTGGTGTCTTCTTAAGAAGAGCCCTGGACTCTCTCAGTGATACTCCCAATACTTCTCGAAGGGCTTCAGCAATTCTGCCCTCATCCTTCGGTGCCGGTGTACACAGGAAAAGTCTCAGCACTGCGTCTTCGTCTGATTCTCCGGATTCCAGGTCATTTTCCGTTTTTTTTTCATCGTCCTCTGAATCATCTTCACTCGAAAGAGGGTCCTCGCCGGATTCCTCAAGAACAGGCGGTAGAAGAAGGTGCTGAAAGATACTGCCGGGAGGAGGGTATGGAATCACCATATCCGGAGGAGGTCCGGAAATAATCGAATCGCTGCCGACTACAGGTGGAGAATCCCCAAGTACGACCTCAGGGGGAGAGAACTCAACGGTTTGGGGAATGGTTCTGTTACTGACATCCGGCAGAACGGGAGGAGTCTCTAAGAATCCTCCATCAAGTGATTTTGAAGGAAGCCCTACTGAAAACCTTGCGGGGGGCTGCAGGAACACCCTTCCACTTGAGGTCTCGAACTCGTCAGTTGGAGGCGGTCCGATAGAATACTCTTCCGGAAGGTCGATTACAGGCGGGATCAGGGAAACATCATCATCGGTAGTACCGTTTTGAACACCGAACAGCAGATCGCTGCTGTCCGTGTCCGAATCTACCTTCACTTCGCGGGTGCCGGGGGTGCCGGGGGTGCCGGGGGTGCCGCGGGTGCCGGGGGTTCTGAATACGGCATTCGACCTGCGTCTGGATGAAACACTCTCCTGCTGCATCGATTCGGCTTCGATCCTGACTATCCCGCCGGACTCGATTATCGATCTCTTTATCCTTTTAGCTGTTTCGCTGTTGATACCCCTGCTCAAAGCGATAGGCATTCGAGAAAGCCATTGAACTATCTGTTCCTGGGGAAGACGAGTCAGTTCCTGCAATCTTCTTCGCAGCCGTGTTCGGTATCCCGGACGGTAGTTTATCAGGAGAACCCGAAAGAGGGGTACAGGTTGAGCTTCTTCCTCATGATCGGGAAGAATTCTGCACTGTATGCCGGGATCCCGCCGAAGGCTGTCGGCTATTTTCTGTGCTTCTCCTTCGGCAAGACCATTGCATTCGATTTCATTTTCATGACTCAAAGCCTTCAGAATCTCGTCCAGATGCAAACCTGTACACTCGGTCAAAACACGTGCAGACTTTTCGGAGGGTTTATCGCCCCGTACTGTTACCTTCCATTTCATAGGTCTTTGCCGCTACAGCTGTCTTCTGATCAATTCGATTCTATCGCCGATTTTAACCAGATCGGTAGTTGAGATAGAGGTAATCAATGCTGCTGAAGTGTTCGGTTGGGTTTCAAGAATTATCAGCTCGCAAACCGCTATGTCCGTAGTCAGTACGGTTGAACCGGTGGGACTTAAAACCTCATGACCGTAGTTATACATGTTAAAGATGTCTCCAGAACTGAGACCGTCTGAAGTTCCTTTGTCAATGTAAACAACATCGTATGAGTACACTCTCGCAAGATCCGGGTCCCGGAATGCAAGTACGTACGCATCGATATTTTCTGCCACCGCTGAACCCATTACCGGTACTGGAGCTGTGGACGTGTATGCAACCAGAAGATCACCTGCAGATACAGGGATGTAAGCGTGTTCGATCATGGCAATACTGGAAGAAAGGGATGTTTCCGTAACACGGCAGACTCCGGCAACTCGAACAACATTGCCAAGTATGATCCCCGTCTGAGGGTGCCGTACTTCCTCACCGATTGCGTATATTCTGTACACTGTTTCTGCCGTCACACCCTGATTCTGACCGATATCTATGGCCACCTGATCTCCGGGGTACACTTCTGACACGAAAGCCATTTCCTGGTCATTCACATTCAGTTCAATGATGTAACCCAGGGCATCCGGTGGATTACTGGTAACCATACCGGCTGTGGCAAGCGTAAGGCTGCTGAGAAGGGGTCTGCTGCTTGTTCCAGAGGTGGTATAGACTCCTCCTGAAAAGCCTGAATCGTAAGCCTGCTGTGTGAGCGTGACACCTGATATATCAGGAAGGATCAGCTCAGTATCCGGCTGAAGGTATTCAACCCCTTCAAGGAACGGATTGGCATTCAGTATATCTTCCCAGTGAAAAGGAGTGTTGTAGTAGTGTATTGAAAGTTCCCACAATGTATCTCCGTATCTTACATAATGGGTTCTCTCAGCAGCAGTTACAGAGAATGCTGCTCCGATTAAAAGAATTAGAACAGATAAGGACACAGTGAAGCTTTTCATTTCAACCTGACCTCCCGCGGTGGTCTCTATTAATGAGCGAACTTCATAACTTCATAATATTCTAAGTTCACAAGTTCCTTAAGTCAAATGGACCTTAATGCAGATTCTACCTCACTGCCGGGTAAAGCACTGAATTATTCAGAATACCCGCTGTTTTCAGCACTGTAACAGTATAGACTCCGCCAACCCCTGCAGTTGATCCCCTGTTGGGTATGTTAACGGCAAGCAACAGCTCCCCGTTACCGGGAGAATCCCCCGTCCATGTGCTTCCCGCTGCCACCGGACCTGACTCGCCAACCGCAATGACAAGCTGTCCATTAGTTGCCCCTGGAACAAGGGCTGTGGCAGTGGAGAAGTAATCTATCCCAGAGGGTCCGCAAGTTCCCGTTTCCATGGAAACGGTTCCAGTAGCACGAATACTGATTCTTTCACTCTCGGATACGATAAGACCGGTGTTCACCCATCCATCAACAGCAGGGACCATAGCAGTTACAGTAATCTCATCGGATGGATCACTCCATATCACCGACTTAATTTCCCCTATAGAGAATTCTCTTTCTCCTGAATCCGTTCTTATCGTGATTTTTCCGCCGTCGCAGGTTATATATCCTCTGAAGGAGGCTCCTCCATCTCTGGGGAACACTCTGCCCTCGTCATAATCAACAAATGTCTCAGAGTTATCGAAGATTACATGCCGTCCCTCTATGGATTCCAGCTTGCCGGACATAACACTGCCGTCGGCGGTGATCATCCTGTCCGGTCTGCTTTTGCATCCTGCCAGGGCAGCGATCAGGGCCAGGATTATAATCGCATTGATTCTGATCATCAGTCAACCTCTTTCAACCCGGGAATGAAGATACCCAAAACATCCTGAACTCTTTCAATGAGTTCAAACTGCATC
>JAGLOY010000107.1 GCA_023138735.1 Candidatus Aegiribacteria sp.
GGCATCACCCTTCCCTGGAGACTTATTTCTCCGGTAACGGCAACATCAGGTACAACCGGCTTTCCGGTCAGCGAGGAAAGAATGGATACAAGTATGGCTACTCCTGCCGAAGGTCCGTCTTTGGGGGTTGCTCCTGCAGGTACGTGCAGATGTATATCAACTTCCTTGAAATTCGTTTTCAAATCGTATTCAGCCGAGTGTGTCCTGATCCAGGAGAGGGCTGCTTTTGCAGATTCCTGCATAACCTGCCCAAGCTGTCCGGTGAGGATCAGTTCTCCTTTACCACTCATGATGGTGCTTTCTATAAGGAGTACCTCTCCTCCTGCAGGTGTCCATGCAAGACCTGTGGAAACGCCGATACAGGGTTTGTCCGAGACCCGCATTCGAGAGAACTTCCTTGGTCCGAGGTATGCAGGAAGTCCGATTGGTGTGATAATCACGAGGTCGTCATTTCCCCGGGCGACTTTCATTGCCACTTTCCTGCAGATCTTTCCAATGGTGCGCTCAAGCTCCCGCACTCCGGCCTCACGCGTGTAGTCAGCAATAATCATGCTGAGTCCCTTCCTTCGAAAGCGAAGTGTTTTACCTGTGAGCCCGGCATTCTTCATCTGTCTATTCACCAGATATCTTCTTGCTATTTCCAGCTTCTCAGCAGATGTATATCCGGGAATTCGAATTATCTCCATTCTGTCCAGCAAGGGCGAAGGGATAGTATCTGTCCGGTTTGCTGTAGTGATGAACTGAACACCGCTGAGATCGAACGGGACGTTCATGTAATTATCCCTGAATGAGAAATTCTGCTCCGGATCGAGTACTTCAAGGAGCGCGGATGTCGGATCACCCCGAAAATCACTGCCTATCTTATCCACCTCATCCAGCATAAAAACAGGATTGTTGCTGCCGGCTTCCTTAAGCCCCTGGATTATCTTACCGGGCATTGCTCCTATATAGGTCCTTCTATGACCCCGGATTTCCGCTTCATCGTGAACGCCGCCAAGGGAAAGCCGCACAAATTCACGACTTATAGCTCTTGCAATGCTTCTCCCCATGGATGTTTTTCCCACACCGGGAGGCCCTACAAAGCAGAGTATAGGAGCCTTTCCATCCGGATTGAGCTTCCGGACAGCGAGAAATTCCAGGATCCTTTCCTTTACATCCTTCAGATCGTAATGATCTTTCTCCAGAACAACCTGTGCCCTGTCAATATCCAGCCTGTCCTTTGTGCTGTCCATCCATGGCAGGCATAGTATCCATTCAATATAGTTTCTTATAACAGCAACTTCAGGTATTCCGGGGTGCATTCTCGTAAGCCGGTCCAGTTCCTCCATCGCTGCCTTGCAAACCGGTTCAGGGAGATCCTTCTCTTCGATCCGCTGCCTGAGTTCCTCGGCTTCGGGATTCTCGTTTTCACCCCCCAGCTCCTTCTGAATGGCTTTCATCTGCTCTTTTAGGATGTATTCTTTCTGGTCTTTCTCTATCTCCGTTCTTACCTGACCCTGAATCTTGTTGCGGAGTTTCAGTATTCTGATCTCCTTCTCAAGGATAGCGGAGAGGAGCCAGAGTCGCTCAAGCACATTGTCAACTTCAAGGATCTTCTGTTTTTCTTTAACGCTTGCATCTATCCTGCTTGCGGCAAGGAAGCTCAATTTCTCGGCATCACCGGAAAACTCCATGAACAGAGAATCATCAGGTATGCTCCGGGTAAGTTCAAATATCTGCTTCAGCTGGATCCGCACAGTATTCTGCCATGCATCCAGTTCCACATCGTCCGGGGGAAGCACAGATTCCAGCTGTTCGACCCTTGCCATCATATAGGGTTTTTCAGTTTCAATGAACTCCAGGATTCGGAATCGGAAAAGTCCCCTGAGATGAAGCCTGATGATATTGCCGGGAAACCGGTACAATCGATCTATACCTGTAACCGTACCAATTCTGTAAAGGTCTTCAATCCGCGGGGAAGAATCCATCCTGTTTTTCAGTCCGACAACACATATCAGTTTATCACTGCGTACCGCATCGTCCACGAGATCAGCTGTTGCCGGCTTTGTAATGGTCATTGGCACAATGGAATAAGGGTATATTATCTCGTCTGGATTTGGCAGGATCGGTAATATTTCAGGAAGCTCCATAACGGTTGCCCGGGTCATCTAATCTCCTTCTATCAATGTCTTAAGGGTATGCAAACCACTGGTTATTGTTTCGCAGATGCCACTGCCGGAGTCCAGCGGATGTCACCCTTAAGGAGGCTGTCCTCCTAGAAACGGATACATGGTCTGAGGTACTTATTCGATATCGAATCGGATCGAGACAGAAGTTGTAACCTCAACCGGCTGGTCGCCCTGCATTGCCGGGCTGAAGACCCAGTTTCTAACGGCATCTACGGCTGCCTGACCGCATCCCAGACCAAGAGGGTCGCTAACAATGCTAACACTCTGCACCGAACCGTCGGCACCAACTAAGACATTGAGTGTAACATAGCCATGGAGATCTCCCCTTGCGCTGGCCTGCGACGGTACTACTGGAGAGGACTGCTGCACCGGGAAGGGGCTTGAGATAGGCAGGTCCTCGACCGTTTCTACAACCACCGCCGTATCGGGAGGAACGTCTTCTATAATACTAACAGCTACGGCATTGAACTGGATAGCAGAAGTTTCACCGGCTGTGATCGTAACGGTATGTGTATCATCCTGGAAGTCCGGATTGGAAAGCCGCACTGAATAGGTTCCCGGATCAAGTTCCACTCCTCCGAAAGGTGTAGTGCCAACATGCTGACCGTCGACGTATACATCGGACCATGGCTCGGGTCCCACCATGAGCTGGCCTGTTTCAACTATTTCCTCGAGTGTTACCGTACGGCTGTATCCGTCTTCCCCCAGAGTAATGGTTACTCCGAAGTCCTGTCTGCCCTCCATCTGAACCTGCAGATAGTAGCTTCCAAAAGGAAGAACCTGGGTCATTCTACGGCCTGTGGCAACACGCTCTCCGTCAATAAAGAAGATGGCATTGCCAGGTGTTGCAGCTGCAAGCTGCAGAGTGATCTGAGATTGTTCAGACGCGAGAATATTCAAAGTCTGGCTCAGGTCAACAGGATTAACCACAAGAACAGATTCGGGCATTGTCCGGTAACCGGTAAGGATCGCCTGGAAAACATGCTCTCCGGTGGGAATTGAGTCGGTGTTGCCCTCGATAAGCTCTCCATCAACCATGAAACTGATTTCTTCAGCCCCCGGGTCTTCCTCACCTTCAGGCATTTCGTAAGAGAGTGTTACCTGCAATAGAGAAGTGCCGATACTGTCTAGATACAGCGTATCCGTACTTATCTGGCCTTCCTCGAATGTTGTATTCCAGGAAAGGGTTTCAAACCCCGGTGCGGAGATCATGACAACTCTCTGAGTGAATACAGTATCACTGAGTATGAAGACTCCCGGAAGCCCTTCATCAATGCTGACTCCGTCGAGTGTAATGACGACGTCATCTGCATCAAGAACAACTAACGTTTCGGTAAAGGGAACTGCAGGAACATCTACAATAACTTCAGGCTCCGGTTCCTTCCCGCCGAATATCTTCAAAGCTCCAAATACTACGATTATAAGAACTACCACTGCAGCGATTATCATGAACATCTTCTTCTGTCCGTCAGCAGCGGCTTTCCCGCCTGCAACAGCAGCCGGTTTCTTTTTCTTTTTCTCTTCCCGTTTCTTTTCGGGTTTTTTCTCTTCCTTTTTCTTGTCAGATGGTTTCTCTGCTGGAGTCCTGGCTGGTGGAGCGGAAACGACGGGAGCTGTCGTTTCTGCAACAGCAGCAACGGAGCCACTGTAGTTTTCAACTGCCTTCAGAAGCTCATCGATAACAGATGCACCCGGTGTTATATCGAATATTCTTCTGATATCTTCAGTTGCTGATCTGGGATCACCACTGGTGAGACTGCTTCTAACCGTATCTGCGAGGCCATTTACTTTTATCGAACGTTTGACAAATGCAATCTTATTCTTAACAAGATCGTTATCAGGATCATGACGCGTCGCTCTTTCAAGCTCCTGCAACGCTCTTACCGCATCATCTGCCTCGAAGGCCTCGTCCGATCTTTTAATACATTCATCCACAAAACCGGATGATGATATGTTCCGTCCGGCACTGTGTGCCCGGCTGTATCTGCTTTTGTTGAACTTCTCCATCGCGGCGATTTCTCGCTCTACAATACTTATCCGGTCCATTATCTGGTGGTTTTCCGGATCGAGTTTCAGGGCTTTGCGGTAAGTTTCTAAAGCTTCCTTCCGCTCTCCCTGCTGAATCTGTATTCTAGCGGTCTGCAATAAATTCTTTACTTTTTCAGCTCCTGTGCCCATCTCCAACCTGCTCCCTCTGGTTGTTAGTGCGAGCCATTTATCAGATTCATAATGCTATTTACTGTAAATCCTGTGTCAAGTGCCGTAAATTCTAACGTAAATATGTCCTATCCAAAAAAAGTTAGCGTGCGCCGCTTCTAACAATATACGATTAATAATACTATAACTCAAGAATATCCAGCCCCCTGAAACGCAATTTATACTCATCTCTCAGCGATTCCCACAAATTACTACTGCCTGCCATCGATGCTGCCTGCTCCAGAAGATCCGAATCATCGATCAATGAAGCTATCCGGAATGCTGGAATACCATGTTGTCTAGTACCTGCTACTTCTCCGGGACCTCTGAGCTTCAGGTCCTGTTCTGCGATCCTGAATCCATCATCCGTTGAATTAAGAACGGCCAGTCTTCTGGCTCCCTCAACACCGCAGTCCTCGCTCTTCATCAGAAAACACCAGGAGTTACTGCCCCCTCTGCCGATCCTTCCTCTGAGCTGATGAAGCTGACTCAGGCCGAACCGCTCAGCATGGCTCACAACCATAACAGTTGCCTCAGGGACGTCGAGACCAACTTCGACGACCGTAGTACTGACAAGAATGGATATCTCACCCGATAGGAATTTCCCTGTTACCTCAAGCTTTTCTTCCGCTTTCATGGCTCCCGTAAGCAGCCCGACACCGAAGCCCCCTAGAGGACCGCGTTTAAGTATTTCATAGGATGTAGCAGCATCTTTCAGATCCAGCTCCTTCGAGGCCTCCCTTAGAGGATAGATTATGTAAGCCCTTTCGCCTTTGCCCATTCTGTCCAGCAGAAACTCGTAAACGGAGCTCCTTGAGTCTCTGTTCATTACTCTTGTAGTTGTATTGCCCCTGCCTGGAGGCATTTCATCCAGCACTGATACATCAAGGTCACCGTAGAACGTCATAGCCAGAGTTCTGGGAATGGGAGTAGCCGACATAAGCAAGAAATGAGGGCTTGGTTCGCGTTCGGAAAGCAGTTTCTCCCTCTGTTCAACCCCGAATTTATGCTGCTCGTCAATTATGCACAGTCCCATCTCCGGTATTACGACCCTCTCCTCAAAGACAGCATGAGTTCCTATCAGAACATCCAGAGAACCATCAAGAAGAGATTCCAGCAAAATCCTTCTCTGTGAGATTTTTGTACCGCCAGTCAGCAAACCGCATCGTATCCCTGCAGGCTCAAGCATGGCGCTGACGGTTCTGTGATGCTGGGAAGCCAGAACTTCTGTCGGAGCTACCAGAACTGCCTGATAACCAGACCTGCAGCAGATACTGCATGCGGCTGCGGCAACGACCGTCTTACCCGAGCCCACATCCCCCTGAAGCAATCTTCTCATGGGAACATTCCGCGTCAGATCTGCGGCTATCGCTTCCAGAGCTGAATTCTGCGCCCCTGTGAGGCTATAGGGCAAACCGCCTGCGAACTCGGCAAGGGTACCATCGGGCGGAATCATTGCTATCCCTGTTCTTTTCGCTGCCTGAGTCCGTACGTAGTTGAGAAGAGACTGGTGAACAAAGAATTCTTCCAGGGCGAGTGTTCTCCTGGCCCGGAAACCCTCATCCGGGTCATCCGGATAGTGCACTTTTCGAATAACTTCGGAGCGGTTCTGAAATCCCATTGAAACAAGAACATCGGGAGGAAGCACTGCAGGTACTGAAGATGCATATTCACTCAGAACAGCATCAATGAGTTTCCTCATAACGCCCTGCGATAAACCCGCGGTAAGGGGATATAATGGAAGTACAAGCCGGGTATCCGAATCAGGTTCATCAAGGAATATCAGTTCGGGATGAACTATGGAGATGCCTCCAAAATAATCAATTTTTCCGCTTGCAATTATCCGCGTATGGGGTTTAAGCCTTTCCGCAATGTAGCTGAAATGGAAAAATGTAAGTTTCAGCTCCCCGGTATTGTCACGGACAATCGACTCCAGCCTCCTTTTTCCATTTCTCGATTTCAGATACACCGACGAAACAACTGTACCGGACACATTAACTTCGGTGCCGGGAACCAGACTGCTGATCCGGGTTATAATCCTTCGGTCATGATAATCTCTCGGCACATGCAGAAGAAGGTCATAGATGGTTTCAATTCCCAGTTTTGACAGCTGCCTGCCTCTGGCAGGGCCGATACCCTTTAAGTACCTTACATCAGTTTTCAGCATTTTTCCCTTCGATACGCTTATGAAAATAAACTAAAGTTTCTTCAGCATTCAGGCAAGGTCGGAGGCAGGATAGATAAAAGGGGGTTGACGAAAGGTTCCGCAGGAAGTAATGAAGGCGGAACCGTGAAAACACCTATGGAGGTAGATACCCAAGATGGAGCTAATAACCAGAGAGACTCTTGAAGTAATAATCAAAAGTAATCCTGATGACATAGACGCGCGCCTGAACCTTGCTGAGATCATTCGAAAGGATCGGAGTCCTGAGGAAGCTCTCGATATGTACGATACCGTTATTGAGCTGGACCCCGATAACCCGCAGGTCTACCTCGGTAAAGGTTTATGCTGGGCGATGTCACTGCTCGATAATATCCCCACGAAAGAGATCTGGGAAATGGAACTGGACGAGCAGGAAATGATCGACAAAGCCATGGA